>JAHRAM010000110.1 GCA_020027305.1 Acidimicrobiia bacterium
AAGGTCGGATGATAGAACACTTGGGGGTCCAAAAATTGTAAAAACCATCACTGATATTATTGAAAAAGCTAAAGAACTTGACCGTAAAAATACCCCTGAAAATGTTATATGCCACAAGTAGCTTATAAAAAAGTGCAAAACGCATAAAAAAGAAAGCTACAAATAAATCACAAGTTACAAAAAAACAAAAAGGAAGAAAGAAAGGAACAGAAAGAAAATGCCAACTAGCAAATACCTTGCAAAAACTAAACGCTACAAACAAATGAAAGCAGCAGCAAAAAATCTATTCAGCTTTATGCGCCCATCACTATTTTTGTCAATACATTTAGCGATACTTCTAGCGATGGCGATATTAGCCTGTCTAGAATTACCAGCACCTGAAAAGGCGATGGTTTTGGTGGCAACGACTTTTCTTCTATCGGCAACTGCAAGTGATTTGTCGACTATGACAATCCCAAACTGGTTGAACTTAGCATTTGCACTTGGCATGATAATCGTGGCAGGCGCACTTGTTCCATTTGTAGATTCGGGAGGCATCCGTTTAGCAAGGGCGACCATTTCAGGGTTTTGTGTTGCTGTGATGTTTCTTGCTATTCACTTATTAAGTTCAAGAGGAACTTCAATTGGATTAGGAATGGGGGATGTGAAGCTCGGTTTTAGCTTGGGGATATTTCTTGGCTGGTTTTCACTCCACGCAATTTTCACAGGCCTGATGGCAGCCATTATCATCAACGGGTTTTGTGCGGTTGTGAAAATGTGTTTGAGCCATACGATAAAAGATGCATTACCTTTTGCCCCAGCTCTGTCAATGGGTGCACTGCTTGGCATTGTATTTATATAATTAAAATTTCCATATACCAAATAACACCTAAAATAATATATATGGAGAAAAATTCCGACTCACTCATAGAGTGGCTAAACAATTGGGATGAGCCGTTTAATAATCCGTTGATGGTGCTTGCGTTGAGAGGCCCGTTTGATGCTGCATCGGGTGCCACTGGCGCTATTCGGCATATGAACCAAGTTTATGATAGCAACCTTTATGCCCGCATTGACCCCGACATGTTTTTTGACTTCACGGGGGAACGCCCAATAATGCGTTTGTTAGAAGACGGAAGGCGAAAGCTCATTTGGCCAGAAACTTTGTGTCGAGCAATTCGTTTTCGGGGTGGCGACAATGACCTGCTTCTTATTTCAGGGGTTGAACCACATTTGAAATGGAAAGCCTACACTGAGCTGATTTTTGAAATTGCCAAGAAAGCAGGCGTGAAACAAATCATTACGTTGGGTGCGTATGCTGGGCTAGAACCACACACCCGTTCAAGTGGTGTGGCAGGTTCTTCATCTCACTCTGAGTTGACGCGTGAGCTAGGGTTGAGCGAACCGACATATCAAGGGCCAACGGGCATAGTTGGTGTGCTGAGCGCATGGGCTCAAGACATTGGCATTCCAGTTATTTCACTTAGGGTAGCTGTTCCAGATTATGCCACAAGTGCGCCTAGCCCTGAAGCCTCACGTTCTTTGCTGGCACGTCTAGAGTTAATCACTGGTATCAAAACGGAATCCTCTAACCTTGAAATTTCAGCAGCCAAATGGCGAGAAGAGCTTGACCGAGCACTAGATGAAAATCCAGAATTGGCAGATTATGTGAACCACCTAGAAGAGCGCATTGATGAGTCGGGCGACATCTTGCCGACAGGTGATGATTTGGGCGCACAAATTGAGGCATATCTTCGCCGTGATGAAGAAGGCTCTGGTAAATAAACATGCCTGAAGATAAGCCCCCTCAAATAATCCTTGACTGGGAAACTTTTGGGCAGGCGGGAAAGGAGCTTGCCAAACAGGTTGTTGATAGTGGCTACAATCCCGAGATTATTTTAGGTATTGCTCGTGGTGGGCTTTTTCTGGCTGGAACATTGGGATATGCCCTTGAGCTAAAGAACCTTTTCATTATGAATGTTGAATATTACACTGGGCAAAATGAGCGATTAGAAGTGCCGATTGTTTTGCCCCCATATCTTGAGCTAGAAGACATTGAAGATGCCAGAATTTTAATTGCTGATGATGTGGCAGATACTGGGCACACCTTAGAGCTGGTTAAGCAATATTGCCAAGAAAAAGTTGCTGAGGTAAAAACGGCGGTGCTTTATAGGAAGCCAAAATCTGTTAGCGACCCTGACTTTGTTTGGCAAAACGTTGATGGCTGGATTAATTTTCCCTGGTCTTCAGAATAGCCGCCTTCAGAATAGTCGCGCTCAAAACAGCCGATTATTTTCTAGAGCTAAAAAGAAGCGTGAGGCTTTCCTTCAAGCAACCCAGCAGAAGTAACTTGTATGAATTTTGCATTTTGGCGAAATTCCTCAAGGTTGCTTGCCCCCACATAGCTGAGTGAGCTTTTCACCCCGCCCACCAATTCTTGCACAACCTTTTCTGCCGACCCCTTATATTCCACAGCACATTCAACACCTTGAGGGGAGTGGTGCTTAAAATATTCTTCATCCAAGTCTTGCCCGTGACGCCCCGCCCGATTTTGGGCTGCTTCTTTAGATGCCATTCCGCGATGAAATTTCACCAGACCCTGTTCAGTTTCTTCAGGTGTGCCTGGGCTTTCAGCGGTGCCAGCTAAAAGGCTTCCCAGCATAACGGTATCTGCCCCAACAGCGAGTGCCTTGGCGATGTCGCCAGAGGTGCGAATTCCGCCATCTGCTATCACGGGGATTCCAAGCTCGGCACTCACGATATTAGAAACAGCACTGAGTTGTGGAAATCCAATTCCAGCCACTACCCGAGTTGTGCAAACTCCTCCTGGCCCTACGCCAATCCGCAAGCAATCAGCCCCCGCCTTTACAAAATCGATGGCAGCTTCAACAGTTGCGATGCTTCCAGCAACAATACATAGCGAGCTATATTCCCTTCTCAGTTGCTCAATGGCAGAAATGGCATAATCAGAGTGAGCGTGGGCAATGTCTAAAACCAAAATGTCGGCACCAGCATCCACACAGAGCTTTGTGCGTTCTTCCATATCATGTTCTATTCCAATGGCAAAAGCAGCTAGCAGTGTTTTACTATTTTCGGTTTTTGCTTTCTTTACTTTCTCTACCTCGTTTGCTTGTTCTTCTGGAGGCTGGAAGCGATGAATAACGCCAAGCCCACCAAGTTTTCCAAGAGCAATTGCCATTTCTGCTTCACAGACTGAATCCATAGGGGCAGCCATGATTGGAATTTCAAGTGAGATGGAGTTTGAAACTTTGGTGGTTAGGCTGATGTCTTGTCGATATTTAATAGAGGAGCGACTGGGAACAATCAACACATCGTCATAGGCTAAACCGATTTCAAGATTTGACAAGTCTTGGTTTTTGTTCTTAGAAATATTGTTGCCCATTTTCAATTTTTCAATTTCTTAATTCAAAAGTTTTAGATGTAAAGATTTTTATGTGAAAGTGTATTTCTATTTCATATCTTAACAACTGGGCAAGCCTTCATTAGGGAAAAACAACACCAAAATATATGCCAAATTAGCCAAATACCCCAACCAGCACAGCCCCGACCACAATCATCACCATTGAAAATAGCACCTTGATATTCCACTCGCCTTTGCCAAGCACGATGGCAGAAATCACTACCACCCCAACTGTTGCCATAGAGTTTGAGATGGGCGCCACGATTTCTAGTCGCCCCTCTTTAAATCCTTGAAGGATGGCAGTAAGCCCAGCCCCCTGAAGCACGCCTGGAATGCAAAGGTAGGCGATGTTTTTCAATTTGGTGCTTCCCCTTTTCTTATTAGGGGCTTTCAGCTGAGTAGCCAAAACATACACAATCACCAGTGGCACCCCAGCCAGCCATAGCACGGTTGATGTCAGGGCAGAGTTAAGATTTTCAACGTCATCTAGCAGGTGGTTTGAAACTACATCCCTTGCCCCAAAGCCAAGCCCCGTATAAAGCCCTGCCAGAATTCCAGCAAGGCTCAGTTTGGCAGCGGTGCTTTCGCCCCCCAGTAAAGCACCAGCAGCAAAGCCCAGCGATACGCCAATTATAAGGGCGGCGTTCAAGCTGACATCGGTGAAAATAAATCCGCCAATAACAGCCCAGATAGGCCCGAGGCCAACAAAAATCCCAGCTCTTGCTGGGCCGATTCTTTTGACAGAGATGAAATAAGTTATTTGGGTTAAGCCAGGTGCTAGCACTCCTATAATGATTAGGTTTCTAAAGGTAGTAGCTTCAAGCCCAAAATTGGCACTACTGGCAAATGCAATAATCAGTGAAGTGAGCCCTGCTGCAACCAAAGTAACGAGTGCCCCATATTCATTTTTAGCACCAGTTATATCAAGCACTATTCGAGTCACAACCATGCCAATAGCAAATAACAAGCCAGCAAGAAGGGCAAAGAAAATATCCATTACCACCTAAGGCTATTTGAATTAATTTATTTTTGCCTGCCAGCTTTATTTAGCAGGTAAAAAATAGCGCGAAATAAATGAATTAAATAGGCCGAGTTTTTCTAAGAATTGGGGGAAGGATTTACAATACTTTACTTAAACAACAAGAATAACCTTCCCCCAATGTTGCACTTAGCTTTTTTGGCTAAGGCAAATCTAATTTCCTTTATGCTTAAGTCTTTATTGCGGAACAGTATCATTGTCTTTAGTTATCGCAAGTTAGCTGGCAGAGCAGGAAGTGCCGCACCATTTCTTCTTAACGTTGCTGTAGTAGTGGCTACCAATCCGAAGTCAGCCCGATTTGGCGTATCCCTAGTAAGATGTATCCAGCTGCTACCTCTAGTGTTTTCTAAGTAATGCGAGTGACTAGCTGTACCATTTGCAGCGTGTAAATATGCATAGTCATTTAGAAAGCGAGAGAAGTAACTGGTAGTTCCTGACGTAAAGGTAGGTGGAGTTTCAGGTGGATCTGGGGCGCCTGTTGGTTTAGTAATGTGGTTTGCTCCTACTCCAGCCCTTGATATCATAGTGGGGTACACATGAGTATTTCTTGATTCAACTAGTACCCAAACATCAAATAGGCCGTTCCAGAAGTAATATGAGGTTGTTCCACCATTAACTACTTTAGCAAAATTTCCTTGACTTGCTGTTCCTCTCCTATCACTGCCATTATACTGCTGTGACGTAAAGTATGTTTTAGTAATGACTGGTTGAGGTGCAGGTTGTGGGTTCTGTGGGGTGACCCCACCATTTATAAGATTTTGAATATCTGTTCTTCCACTAGCACTGATTGTTTTAACAGCTTCAGCATTAGTAGCTATTCTATTTCCTTGACTACGAACTACATTATATATAACAACACCACTAGCAGAAGCAGCTAGTGCTAGAACTGCTGTAATAATAACTGTGGGAAGTGCTATTCCCCGGTCGTCTAGATTTCTATTGAATAATTTACTCTGGGGGGGGGGGGGCAACCAGAAATAGCAATAAAATTTTTATTTTCAAAATTTCTTTTAGGTATGTTTCTTTTAAACATGGTAAATCTCCCCTTTTAAGTGTTTGTCAATTCTTGTTGGTTAAATTGTCTTATCTGTTTTTCTACTTATAAAACTACTAACTAACTATACAGCAAAATTTTGAAATTGCAAGGCACTAACGAGTTTTATTTCTTAATACGAACAGGTGATGAAACATCTGTATAGAAGTCATTGCCCTTGTCGTCAATAATGATAAATGCGGGGAAGTCTTCTACGCTAATCTTAAACACTGCTTCCATACCCAACTCTTCATATTCCAGCACTTCCATTTCTTTAATTGAGTGCTGTGTGAGGCGAGCAGCTGGCCCGCCAATTGAGCCTAAATAGAACCCGCCATATTTTGCACAGGCTTCCTTAACCTCAGTTGAGCGATTTCCCTTAGCAAGCATCACCAAACTAGCCCCCTTTGATTGGAATTCATCCACATAGACATCCATTCTGCCAGCAGTTGTGGGGCCAAACGACCCAGATGCCATACCTTCAGGGGTTTTTGCCGGCCCAGCATAATAAATTGGATATTTCAGCAGATAATCGGGCATCGCCTCACCTTCATCCAGCCGTTTTTTGATAAGGGCGTGTGCTGTATCTCTTGCCACAACTAAAGTGCCAGTTAGAGATAGGCGAGTTTTCACTGGATGCTTTGATAGCTCGGCGCTAACTTCATCCATTGGAAGGTTGAGGTCGATTTCTACAACATCTTCAGACAAGTCGCCCTCAGCAGTTTCTGGCAGATATTTTGCTGGGTCGGTTTCAAGCTGTTCCATAAAAACTCCATCCCGTGTGATTTTTGCTTTCACTTGGCGGTCAGCAGAACAAGACACAGCCAGAGCCACTGGGCAAGATGCCCCGTGCCTAGGAAGGCGAATAACCCTGACATCGTGGCAGAAATACTTTCCGCCAAACTGAGCGCCGATGCCTAGCTCACGGGTCATCTCAAGGATTTTTTCTTCCCACTCTAAATCTCTAAAGCCTTGCCCATGCTCGCCCCCTGATGTTGGCAGGTTGTCTAGGTAGCGGGTGCTTGCCAGCTTGGCAGTGTCTACACAAAACTCAGCTGAGGTGCCACCAATGACAAGTGCTAAGTGATAGGGCGGGCATGCTGAGGTGCCGATGGTTCTAAGGTTGGTGTCTAAAAAGTTCATAAGCGATTCCTCGTTTAGCAACGCCTTTGTTTCTTGATATAAGAAGCTCTTGTTAGCAGAGCCACCGCCCTTTGTTAAAAACAAGAAGTGATATTCATCGCCAGGCACTGCCTCAATCTTTATTTCAGCAGGCAGGTTGTTGCCAGTGTTTTTTTCTTCAAAAATACTTGTGGGGGAGAGCTGGGAATATCTCAGGTTAGCCGATTGATAGGTTTCATAGATGCCTTGACTAAGCGCCACTCTATCATCTTCACCAGTCAGCACCCGCTCGCCTTTTTTGCCTTTCACTATGGCAGTGCCTGTGTCTTGGCAACCTGGCAAAATTCCACCAGCAGCAATGTTGGCATTTTTCAAAAGCTCTAATGCCACAAAGTGGTCGTTGGCAGAGGCGTCTTTGTCATCTAAAATATTTCTGAGTTGCTGAAGGTGGCCAGGCCGCAAGAAAAACGACATATCATGTATCGCCTCGTTGGCAAGGATTCTCAGGGCATCGGGTTCTACCTTGAGAAAGGTTTGCCCATCTACCTCAAGTGTTGAAATGTAGTCGGCACTATCTCTATCACCATCACCAGCAAGTTTTTTGTAGGGGGTTTCATCAGCCCCGCCATGTTGAGCTTGTTGAAGAATATCTTGATAGAAGAAGTCGGTCATTTCTATATTGGGCTACTTTATATTTATATTGGGCTGCCAATAAATGGCGCAGGGTCGTTTGGAGAAGGAATGATGGGCGCTCGCCAACTCAGCATCTTGGAAATATTTTTTGCGATGTCTCGCCATTCGGCTGGTTGCCAGCCTTCTGCCTTGCCGATGATTTCTGGTCCATGGTTAATGTGCAAGAATGCTGGCAGGCTAGAAAGTGAAAGCTCTTTAACAGCAGTTCGGTCAGGGTCAACAAAGGTCAATCGTTCTTTGGCAAGTGGGCCAAGAAATCTTTTTGCTTCATCGTCTGTTCCGGTCACCAGCCACGATGCTCGGCAGTTGGCTTGGGCAAAAGTTTTAAGCACTCGATTTGCTGTGTTTAGAATCCAAGCGCTCTCATGTTTGAATGGGTCTAGTGCTACCATCACCAATTGAAAGCTCGTAACCCACTCAGCTAGTGGGCGGGTCTCACTTTTTTCTTCGCTTTGAAGTGGGTCAAGCACAACGGCTTCTAAATTTGCCACAATTTCATTTTAGCTTTTTCAAGCTAATACACAGGGCGAGTTTTATAAGAATTGGGGCTTACAAGAATTGGGGACTATAAGAATTGGGGGAAGGATTTACAATACTTTACTTAAACAACAAGAACAACCTTCCCCCAAAATTGTGCTTAGCTTTTTGGTCGGCCTGCTTACCCCAATTAAGGAATAAGCAGACTCAAGCCAAGGCAAATCTATTTTTATTATGTGGTTGTTTTTATTAATTGGTTCCATTTCCTCTAAATGGGGCGATCCACTTACAAGGATAATAATCTCTCGGGCCTTCTTTGTGCCCGACAAACCCTTCTGCTGAAACAGTTGCAGCACCATTCGTTGTTGCTTCGGCTGCTTCTGAAACTGCCTCAAAAGTTTTTGATGATGTAGTAGTTATTCCTAATACATCATTTAAGAGCTTGCATTTAGAGTTAGCAACAGTTGTGCCAGGTACCTTAGTGGCAGTATAAACACCTGCTTTGGCTGTCATTGGTAATACTGGGTTAGTTGTTGTTACTACTGGGTTTGCTTCACAATAGTGATAACCATTAGAGGCATTGGTCTTTATGTGGAAATATGTTGGCGAATTGTATGAAGCGCTGCCATATTTGGCAAGGGCTGGGTCTTTAGTGCCAGTTAGAGCCGAACGCCAGTGACCATATTCACCTCCTGGAAGTGATGAACTAAGTTGTTTAGTGGTCGAATTAAGTGTAAGTGTGTAACTAACACTAGTCACACTAAAATTCTTTGTCTCAATAGGCTTGTGATAGCTAAGACGAACTGGGAAATAAGTGCTTAGAGCCTGACAAGCTTGGAAGAAACCTCTTTCAGTTGCGCTAGCAGTTGTTGGCACTTTGAACTCGCATTGTTCTTCGGTCGATGGCATATATAGTGGCCAATGGCTCCCACCATTTGTACCATGAATTCTCGTGTAGTCAAAGGCTATATTTCTACCTGTTGCAATTTCTAGATAATTATGGTTTGTTAGCGGAAAGGTGCTGTTAGAACCGCCACTGTTGTAATTGAGAGCTGTTCTCAATTGGGGTGTTGCTCCGCTACCTGTACCTGTTATATATTGCCATATCTCACCAACACCAAACCCAAGATACTTAGTGCCTGTCTTCCATGCTTTGAGAGTGGCAGTATTGATATCTGATCGCACCCATGACACATTGAGTAAGCCATATTGATTGGTGTTGGGGGCTTTAGACAAACCGTAGGTGGTTCTAATGTTTGTATCAGAAAGCCCCACACTGTTAAATGAGGTAGAAAGTGGATCTGCAGTGCCTCCAACCCCTTTAATATCAAACAAATTGGGGGTGGAGCCACTATGATACCCATAATCTGTACACGCCTTTATATACGCATTCTCAGCATTGGTCAAAGAATTTGAAGGCTTGTCAGGGATAGCATCTGACGGGCGAGAAAACGAACCATCAGATCCTATTAGGGCACACTCTTTATACACAGTTCCGATAACTTGGCAGTGAGAATTCGTGAGGCGACCTGTACCAGTACCTAATCCTGTGGGGTCAATTTTGCAATGATGGCTTGTTGGCAAGTTGCCTGTGGTTGCTACATCTAGATAATACCTAGGCTCCCATACGACTGTAGTGGAGTTTGAATTAATGTTCAAGTTGCCATTGCCTGTGTTCTTACAAGATTCAAGACGAGTGCCATTATTAAAGCCTAAAATCCACTCTTTGGTAGCGGTAGATGGCCGCCCATGACCTGTAGACGGACGTTGCTCAAAGTTTACTGCGTGGTGAAACTGTTTATATTGATCGCAGGCAGCATCTGTAGCATCTGGGGCTAGGTAGTTGGGGATGTATCCACTACTTGATTCCCCAGTTGAAGCCGAAAGCAAATAAGTGCCATCAGCTGTGCCAAAATCAGTTCTGGCTGTTGCCGTTGTAGTTATCGGTTTGCCAAACCCAGTGGTGCTATAAGTTTGTGAGCGAATGACATTTCCTGTTGGGTAATCTGTTGGATACCAAAGCTCATTGTATTGATGGGAGCTATCAAGGGCTGCAATCGCTGGCGCTTGTAGATGGTTGTACCATTCATCAACTTGTTGCTGAATGTTGGGATATAAGTAGCTACCAGTTCTACTAACAAAATAAGGCTTACTAGCAACTGGCGAGGATGCGGTTCCACCTCTTTCAACAAGGTTCATATTTGTGAGCGACCAAAGCTGTTCTTGGCTAGTCTTATAAGGCAACGCCCTTATCTCAGGACACTTAGGACGATAAGGTCTTGGATTAAATGTTGTCCCTACAACATATTCACATTCTCCACCTGCTTTAGGAATGTAGCCAAAGCTCTGACATTCTCTAGCAGAGTTAGTAAATCTATTTTTAAAAGAACAATGATAGGTTTGATTAGTTGTGTCATAATAGGCATATACTTCACTTGATTGTTCTGCTACAGCAGGCGTAGTTCCCCCATCATTATCATGGTCAAATGTAGGACCAGCAGTAGATGCCCATCCACCACATATGGTGTAGAAATTAAGCGAAACTTCTCCAACTTTCCTTTGACAACTTCTTTCACCTGATGTTTTATCTACTCTAAAGATTGTTGGACATTCTGGTGTAGCTGTTGAAACTGTAAAAGCACACTTTCCTGCTCCATCTGCTTTAAGTCCTTTGGTTGCACAATCAGTTGTTGTATAAGAACATTTATTAGCTACAAATGGTGTTTCAGCAGTAAGTTTTGTTCCAGTTTCTCCCCACTTAGGGCAGGCACTAGGTGTTGGTAGTGCTGTATAGCTAGCTTCATTCTTTTTATCACCTGCTGTCATTTCTACCCCAATAGATACTGTATTAGCACTAGGTCTAGCTGTTTCTGATACGGTACATACTGAATCAGTTGCTGTAACACTAATGTTTGTAACAGCTGTTGAATCAATTTCAAAACCTAGTCTGTTTTGTGCATTTTGTGTGCAATTTGATGAATCTTTGAATACACATTTGTTGTAGTTTGAAGTAGTTGCGTAGGTTACAGTTGCACTTGTTTCAACTTGGGGTAGATATCCACCTTTTATGGCACAATAAGATATTAACTGCCAACTTGCTCTGTTTCCTATACCTATTACATCTGCTACACCAGATGTAGCTGTTCCACTAAAACTTAACTTACAAGTGTTTTTAGCAGTTAGCTTTTTTAAACTTGGTCTTATACAAGTTGTTGTGGCTGTTGAGGTTCCGTCAGATGATAGAGCTGAAACTCCTGCTGTTTTTTGAGCTGCAGTTTCATATATGCCATGGTCTGTTGATTGGTATTCACACCCAGTTGCTGTGGTCTTTGGGCTAAGTGTTACATTTTCACCAGCAGATTCAATGGGGTTCTTTCTTTCAAGTGTGTCTTTTCCTGAAGCAATTTTTGCATACCATAGCTTTGTTTCTAAGTTAGGACATATCTTTGTTGCTAGATATAGGTCATAGGACATTCCAGCTTCTAGCTCATTTTGAGCATTTAGTGTTGGTGCTGTTTCATCATCTTCTTCTGCCATAGGTGGAGAAACTACTTGGTTTCCACCTCCCTCTCTACCTAGGTTTGGAACAGCACTATCAAAAGAAGTTTTAATACCTGAAATTGCAGAAGCAGTGCTAGTATCTAAATCAGAACCACGGTCTCTAACTACGTTATATATAATCACACCAGCAGTAGCAGCAGCTAGTGCTAGAACTGCTGTAATAATAACTGTGGGGAGTGCTATTCCCCTATCGTCTAGGTAATTGTTTTGAGATTGTTTAAGAGATTGGTGAAACATCTTAGCTCCACCTCTCTTGTTGTATCTGTTGTTGTTGTAGTTGTGTTTGTTTGTGGCACTGGGGGGGGGGGGGTAGCCATATTTATAGCCATATTTGATGACGTTATATTTGAAGTTATTGCAGCATTATTTTTTATTGCTGAAATATTTTCATTATTTTCATTAAATGTGTTTTTTGTAAACATTGAGAAGTCTCCCTTTATATTTTTGTCTAACTTTTATTTTTGTTTTTACTTTTTGTTTTTTGTTTTTTATAAATTTGTTATCTATAAATAGTTAAAAAACTAACTATTAAAACTATATAGGTAAATTTT
>JAHRAM010000130.1 GCA_020027305.1 Acidimicrobiia bacterium
GTCTTTCACGTTCGGGCATTTTAGGTTCTTACAACTTTTTATGGTAAATAAGTTAATCTAAACTAACAAATAAGAGAGGAAAATAAGGCACCCAAATTAAATAATTAAATAAATAGCGAAATCAAAATAAATAATAAACAAAGCAACAAAGCAATAAAACAATAAAGCGCGAAAACAAATAAAACACAAATACAACAAGCCCCCAACAAAACAAATAAAAATAAAACGCAACAAACCCCCGAAAAACAAATAAAACACAAATACAACAAGCCCCCAACACAACAAACCAATGGCAGACAAAGTAGAAGAAGAAATCCGAAGTCGGGTCAAAGACTTGTTAGCAGAAGTTTCCCCTGCTGATGTGCATGAATTCAGGGGCGCCCAGTTTGATAAGGGGCTGGCTCTGGTGCATTTCCCAGAGGGCTATGGCGGAATGGGGGTTTCCCCCGGCTATCAGCGCATCGTTTTAGAAGAGCTTGCAAACGCAAAAGACAACTCAAAAGATGTGCGAAGCGACTTGTTGCTTAATCCCATCGGTATTGGGATGGGAATGCCCACGGTGCTAAGCCACGCATCTGATGAAGTTAAAAAACAGTTGCTCCGCCCGTGCTTTACTGGCGAAGAGATTTGGTGTCAGCTCTTTAGCGAGCCTGGGGCTGGGTCTGATGTGGCAGGGCTGGCAACTCGGGCAATCCAAGATGGCGATGAATGGGTGGTGAGCGGTCAGAAAGTTTGGACTTCCCTTGCTCATGTTTCAAAGTGGGGAATGCTGGTGGCACGAACCGACCCTGAACTTCCCAAACACAAAGGTATGACATATTTTGTGATGGATATGAAAGCAGAAGGAGTTGATGTGCGCCCGCTTTATCAGCTGACGGGAGATGCCGAGTTCAACGAGGTTTATATGGATGAAGTTCGCATTCCCGATACAATGCGGTTGGGTGAGCGAGGGCAGGGTTGGTCGGTGGCGATTACTACGTTGATGAACGAGCGCGTGGCTTTGGGGGGGACGGTTGGGCCAAGAGGTTCTGGCGCCATTGCGTTTTTGATGGATACCTGGGAGAAGTTTCACCCCGAAAAAGACACGCCAGAATATCGTGTGCGTCTTGACCGAGTGATGGATTTGTGGGTGAAGGCAGAAACGCTCCGCCTCACGACCCAGCGGGCAAAAGATAACTCATCGGTTGGAACTCCTGGCCCTGAGGGCTCAGTTGGCAAAGTCATTTCTTCGGATTTAAATAAGGCAATCTATGCGTGCGCCATTGATTTGATGGGGGCTGCGGGGTTAATACATGAAAAGGGATATACGTTGGCGTCTCGCGAGATGTCAGATTCCTCATATCGCACATTTAGCGTTTCTGGTTCGTTCCTTCGCTCGCGGGCAAACTCAATTGAGGGCGGAACTTCTGAGGTGATGAGAAACATTATCGGCGAGCGGGTTTTGGGGTTGCCCAAAGAGCCGCAGGTTGATAGAGACATTCCTTGGAGCGAAATCAAGCGCGGATAAAGCGGATAAATAAGATAAATAATAGGCGAGCCACTGATAAATAAATGCCTGCCCCTCAGCTTTCTGATTTAATCGTTCCTAGCCACACCGCCGTTTTGACAATGGAATGCCAACGAGGCGTGGTGGGCGACTTGCCCGAACTTCCCCAACTGGCTGATGCCGCAAAAGAAGTCGGCACATTGCCAAGGATTGGAGCGCTTTGTGCAGCAGCGCGAGAGGTTGGCGCTAGGGTGGTTCACTGCACAGCAGAAAATTATGCAGGCGGAGTTGGGGCTGTTCGGAATTGCCGATTGCTGTCGGCTGGTGAGGGCTGGCTACAAACAGGCGACCCTGCTGTTGAGTTGGTTCCTGAACTTGAGCCAGAAAGCGATGAAGCAAAAACCGACATTAGCATTCCGCGGGCGCACGGGGTGACGCCCTTCACCTCAACATCGCTTGACCAAGTTCTTAGAAATATGGGGGTGAAGACCGTTATCGCCACTGGGCATTCTGTAAATGTGGGGTTGCTGGGCATGGTTTTGACGGCGATAGATCTTGGCTATCAGGTGGTCGTGCCTGAGGATGCTGTGGCTGGAGTTCCAGTGGAATATGGAAAGCAGATTGTTGCTAACACCTTTTCATATCTGGCGACACTTTGTTTGACTGACGATATTTTAGACGAGTGGAAAGCTGGGTGACAGTAGGGGGAATATATGTCAAACACAGCTGGGACAATTATTGTAGGGGTTGAAGGTTCGGGCGGAGCTAAGGAAGCTCTCCGCTGGGCGATTAAGGAAGCAAGAATCCGTGGCTCAAAGATAAAAGTCATTACCGCCTATGCCAAAACTTTTGTAGAAACTTCTTCTGAGTTGAGCTATGCTCCGATGGAGACATTAGATTTGAAAGAGCAGATTGAGGTAATGCAAAAAGAGGTCGTGGATTCAGTTGTTTCGTCAATACCTGCAGATGAAGTTCCAGAAATAAAGTGTGAGTTGCTGAAGGGGCGAGCTGCCGATACCCTTATTCAAGCTGCCGAAGGCGCCGATATGTTGGTGGTTGGAACCCGTGGACGAGGAGGATTTAAAGGGCTGCTCTTAGGCTCAGTCAGCAACCAAATTGTTCAACACTGCAAATGCCCAGTCGTTGTCGTGCCTAGTGGTGAGTGATTACCAGTGAATGATTAGTGGTGAATGATTGCTTATTCAATTAGGAAAACCAAAATTTTTGACAATCTTTGGGTAGCTTAACAACCTAACACTTGGCAAAGACATTTTGCCACAAAAATTTATTAAATTTACAAATGTTAAAAATTGTTGTTAGTGAATATTTTAGAAATTCTCAAAGGCTTCTTTGCTTATAGTTAATTTACCATCCAAATCTTTTGTGTAGCCTAGATTACATTCTTTCAATAGTTCAACTAATTTTGTTCCGTCAATTAAAGTGATGCTTAGCTTGTCAGCTTCTTTTCTGGCGCTTGGAGCGAAGGACGCTGTTGTAATAAAAACTGCTTTGTCTCCAAATGCCTTTTGCCTGTCATAGTCAAGTTTTTCAATGACAGATTTATTAATTATTTTGTCAGGGCCATATTTCTTTACCTGCCAAACAATTTTCCTATCATATGTAAGTTTCTGAGAAATAAATCCATAGCCATCTATTCCTTCATCGCCGCTAGAAGGAGTGGTTTCAACATCAATATATCCAGCCTCTTCAAATAATTTGCTACACATCTTTTCAAATTTATAGGGATCCAGACTTCGAATAATTTCTAAGTCGCTTTCAATTGCTTCGTCTTTTTTTACGCTGTCTTCTAAGTCACTTTCAAGTGTTTCTTCTTCTGGTATTCCATCTTCATCAAGCTCGGATTCAGTGGTTTCTTGCTTGGCCTGGTTTTGCTCCTCCTTTTTTAGGGCTTTGTACTTTTCTTTGTACTCTTCTTTTACCTCTTCAGCGAATTTTTGCAAATTGTTTGCTAATTCCGAATCAAAAGGCCCATCAAATGATTCGAGTAACAACTCGTCAATTTTTAGCTCTTTAATTTTTTTATTTCCCTTTGGGGTAAGACCTCTAATTCCATACGCTACTTTTTCCGTAAACTCTGTAAGTAAAAGTGGGTAGAGTGCAAAATAAGAATTACTTTTAAACTGAAACCGTATTATATTATCTTTTTTACTCTTTTTCTTTTTCTTCGTCTCTACTAAAAAAACTTCGTCAGGTAGGTCAAGTCTTGCTCTAGCAATTTCTTTTACTAAATTGATAATTTGTTCAACCTTAGCTTCGCCACCCAATTGGTGTAGCGCAATCAAGACATCAGGCGTGAGGTCAAAATTTGTAGGAACTTTAATTTCGTCAGGCATAATTTAAAGTTTATCTTTTTTCTTGCCCATTCTTAAAGCAGACATTTTTTACTGAGGCTTTACTTTGTTATAGTTTTATTTTTTATTGTTGCTTTTATTTTTCTTATCTCCGTTGCTTTTGTCGCCACTCATATTTCTGTTTTAATTCTCATTCTTGTCTTCACTGTTATCAGTTTCGCTTTCCCTGCTTTCATCATCACCGCTTTTACCACCACCACTAGCAGCACTTTTGATTTGGTCAAATGAGGTGGTGCCATCCTCTGCGCTACTTGCCAGCAGGTTTTTCACGGAAGGCAAATTTGATGCCAGCGCCTGATAATCGCTCATTGCTCGGATGGCGTTGCGAACCCCCATTATTTCCATTGCCCGATGAACGCTTCGCTTGTTGATTTGAAGCAGGTCGGCTGGGATTTCAGCAATCCGTTTTGCCTGTGTAAGCACTTGCTCTTCAAGTTCATCGGCTGGGTAGGCTCGGTTGGCAAATCCCATTTGTGCTGCTTCCACACCGCTAATCGGGCCGCCTGTGAGCATCAACTCCATAGCATTTCGAAACCCCACCAGCCACGGGTGGTAGTTAAAGTCGGGAGGGCTAAGCACACGAACCACGGGGTGAGAAACTTGGGCATCTTCGGCGATGTAAACCAAATCACAGGCAGCAGCCAGCTCAGATGCCCCTGCCATTGCATATCCGTGAACTTGGGCGATGACGGGTTTTGCCAAATCCCAAATGGAAAGCCAGCTCTCTACGACTTGGCGAGACCATTGCCCAGCCCCAGCAGAGCTGTGATGGGGGGCGCCTTCCATCAGGTTGCCAGCCCGAATGTCATAGCCCGATGAAAAACACACGCCCGCCCCCCGAATGATTGACAGCCGAACATTTTCGTCATTGTCGGCATCCTGTAGTGCTGCCAGCAACTCTTTTCTGAGCGGAGTTGAAATAGCATTCCGCTTTTCGGGGCGGTTTAGAGTGATTCGCCTAACGAATTCTGCTGGCTCATCAATGAGGATTAAATTTTCTTCTGGCATTTTTTGCTCCTTTTCTTTCTTTTTTCTTTTCTTTTCGCTTTTCGCCCCGCCCCGCCTCTTTTCGCTTTTCGCCCCGCCTCTGTCCGCCTCTGTTCTGTTCGGTTCTATCGTTCCATCTATTTTTTAAGCCCAACAAAATCTGCCATCATTTCAAGCGTTTCAATGTCGTGTGGCTTTGATGGGTTCACGGTTATTCCAGTGTAGATTTCACTATATCTTGTCAGCCGTTCTTTAATGCGCTCGGGCGGGCCGAACAACCCCATCTCATCAACATAGGAATCAGGGATTGCGCCAAACGCTTCCTCCCGCTTGCCAGCCATAAATAGGTCTTGAACTTTTTGGGCAGCATCCCCATAGCCTCGCCTAATCATTGCCTCTTTGTGGAAGTTGTGGCTGGCGCTGCCATATCCGCCGACCAGCATTCCAAAGGTTGGCTTCCGCCTCGCCCAAGCACCTTCAAGGTCATCGGTAACCTCAACCGTGCATCCGCCCTGAATTTCAATGTCAGACATTTTTCGCCCCGACTTTGCCAGCCCCTTTTCAATGGCAGGCTTGTAGTAATCCCAGTTTTCGGGGGTCATTCCCATCGGAAGCCAGCCATCGGTCAGCTCAGCCATCAGTTCGGTGCTGAGGCTTCCACCACACCCTAGCCATATTTTGATGTCGGGGTTAGGATGAAGGATTGATTTCAGAGGCTTGCCCTGACTGAGCGACCCAGCCCCTGTGTAGGGCAGGGCGATTTCTTCGCCATCGTGGCTGACATAATCTTCTCGTTGAAGGATTTTTCGCATAATCGTGATGTAGTCTCTAAGGCGGGTAGCGGGTTTGCCCCATGGCTGACCATACCAGCCTTCCACAATCTGAGGGCCAGAAACCCCAAGCCCAATTATGATACGGCTTTCATTTTCGCGATTTCCACTCTCGCCATTTTTTTCGCCTTCATCCCCACTCCCAGCGCCATCTGCTGGCAAGTTCGCCAGTTGGTCAAGGGTAGCAGCTGCCATCGCCAAAGCAGCAGGAGTTCTTGCAGCCAGCTGGGCGATTCCAGTTCCAAGCCTTATCCGTTTTGTTTTGGCTGCCAGATACGCCAGCGGGGTGATGGCATCTGAGCCATAGGCTTCAGCCGACCAGACCGAATCGTAGCCAAGTTTTTCTGCCGCCAGCACATAATCCATTGGTAGCTCAAGTTTTGCTTGCCCGTAGTCGAGGGAAATTCCTAGTTTCATGTTTGATTTTGTTTTGGGAAATTAGTTCTTGTAGAAATTAGTTTTACATTTTTCGTGCTTGAAAGAAAATGGAAAATATAAAATTGGAGCACAAAGTGAGCCTATTCAAACAGAAAAAGACCCGAGCGCCATTTGGCACACGGGCTTTTCCTTAGAGTATTTTGCGTGCTATCTTTTTGCTCTTTGCGTTCTCCAGAGGCGGTATCCTAAGCCAGTAAAGAGTAGCCCTGCTAATACAATGCTTAAGGAAAGGATGATTAGCCCCCTGTTGTCATTTCCACCAGTTTCTGCCAGAGGAGGCGCTGGTGGTTGGGTGTCAGCAATTGGAATGCTAAATGTTTTGCTTCTTTCATCAAAGTTGTTCACAGAGCCTGCAACAAATGTCAAAGCCCCATCATCAATGATATCTTGAGTGACATTAATGGTTAAAGTAAAACGCCAAGCACCATTTGAGTTGGCTACAATACCTTGCGAGCCTGTTTTGTTAGCATCGAAATTTGGGCACTGAGCTGATGCCTCTGCTTTATTAAGGCTAGTAGTGCTTCCCTGTGCTCTTGGGCATGCAACAACAACTACTCTTTCACCAGGCGCATGGCCTGCCCCAGTGAATGTGATTGTAAAGTTTGAAACTAAACGTGGAATTTCATCTGAGGCTGTAGCTACTGTAATGTCTGTAGGCGGTAGTGATGTTGTTGTAGTTGCAGTTGGTGGAGGTTGAAAGGGGGGTATTGGCTGAGTGGGAGTTATTGTAGGTCAAGTCGTAGTCGTTGTTGGTCGAGTTGTCGTTGCAGTTGGCATAGTAGTCGGAGCAGCAGCAATTTGAAGAACAAATGTTTTGCTTCTTTCCTCAAAGTTGCTTGTAGAGCCTGCAGCAAATGTTAATGCTCCCTCATCAAGAATTTCTTGAGTAATAGCAAAGGTGTAATTATAACTATAGCTACCACTTGAATTGGCTGTGATGCCTTGAACTCCTGTCATATTTGTTTCAAAATCTGGGCAAAAGGCTGATGCGAAGTCGTCTGCAAGAGGAGTGTCATCCCCTCTTGCATCTGGACATGCGACAACAAGTACTTTCTCACCATTTGCATGTCCTGAACCATTGACTGTGATTGTGAAATTTCCAACTCGGCGTGGAATTATTGTTGGGCTTGTCGTTACTGATATAGTCGTTGCTGGAAGTGTTGTAGTCGTAGTCGTGGCTTGTTGTATTAACAGAGGCGGAGCAGCAGCAGATGGCTGTTGTGTGACATTATGAGAAGCATATAGGAGGCTTGTTACAACAGATAGCATTGATAAAGCAATGAGTATTCCTACAGTCTTAATAATTTTTTGCACTTGATTGCTACCGAAACAAACTTCCCTTCACATTATATTACCTGCTCTTTGTGTCATTTTTTGGGCAACATCACATTATTTAGGCAACATCACATTATATGTGGTCGCCCTTCAACTCATAACAAAGAAAAAGACCCGAGCGCCATTTGGCACCCGGGCTTTCCCTTAGAGTATTTTGTATGTTTTTATTTAGTCTAGGCGCGTGCCTTGCTTGCTTTCTTGAGACGGCGTCCCAAACCAGCAAAGAGCAATCCTGCCAAGACAACGCTGCCACCGATGATGGCTAGCTGTCCGCTTTCCACACCAGTGTTTGCCAATGGTGGCGTTGGTGTAGTTGGTGGCGTTGGTGTAGTTTGTGTTGTGACTTCACCCTGAACTGGAACACTAAATGGTTCACCCTTGTCTTGATTGTTGGCAACACCTGATGTAAAGGCAAGAGCCCCATCATCAAGAATAGCTTGCGTAATCTCGATTTCGTAATCGTAGCTCCAGTTTCCGCTTGCGTCAGCAGTAATTCCTTGCCCGCCAAAGAAGCGTCCGATTACGTCTTCACATATACCAGTGGCATTTCCTGCTGTAATGGCGCTAGCATCACCTTCTGCACCGATGCAATGTGTTACAAATGCACCAGTATCAGCATCAAACCCAGTTCCGTTAATCGTGATTGTTATGGTACCAGTTTCACGGGGGATTTCTGCTGGGTTAGTTGTAATTCCAGCACCTGCTGTATTTTCATTGTGACCTGCATTAGCAGGGCTAGCAATAAAGAACAGTGCTAAAACAGCACCAATTCCTATAAGTCCTAAAATCTTTTTCATTTTGTTTTCTCCTTCACTAATTGTTATTTAAAATAGATAGTTGTTTTTATTTTACATTACTCACAATTTTCAAACAAACTTATTTTTTGGCATAGCGTTCAGATGTGTAGGGCGTGTATTTTCGAGAATTTTGTAGAAATTGATGGAAATGCTCACTTGTTTGGACGAAGCGATAGAAGGATAGCACCCCGAGGGAGCAAAAAGGGGCCCTCCCTCCCGAAGAGGGAGAGCGTACAGCATTTATTATAGCAGGGCGTTACGACAACAAGGCGATTTTTTTGCCCTAAAAATATTTGTTTTGTTTAATTAGCTCTAATCGAAAATTTAGTCTTTCCACACTAGATGTTCCTGCCAATTTTCTGAAAGCCCCATTTCAGCAATCGGAATCATCGGGTAGTCAGCAAATAGTTTTTCGACCCTGATGTGCCAATCGCTGGGCGGTGAGATTTGCTTGAGCAAATAACGGCACATAAAAAGAATGAAACCAGAACGATGATGATTTATCTTGTTTTCTGAATGCCATTCAGGATAGTTTTCTTTGTGAAGGATTAACGGGTTTTTGGTAAGTCCAGTGTTCCAAAAACGTAGATGGTGAGCACACCTATTGCGAACTATTAAAAGTGTATTTAGCCAACTATAGAAAACATCTTGCTTTAAGCTTATGCCTGAAGGCAAATTAAAATGTGCTGCAATTTTTTCTCTAATTTCGTATGACACTGCTTTGTAAAAATTGGTTATATTTCCCATATCCATTAATTCAATAGCCATCCAAAGTGGCAATGGTTCATTATGGTGATCTCTCTTGAAGTTTTTAACAAAGTCTTCTTTTTGGGACTTTTTTGTTTTAATATCCAAGATTGTTAGAAAATGTTTATGGTCTTTTTTCTTGAATCCTTGTAAATTGTTGTGCTCGATATACCCTGTTGAATTGTATTTGTGGACAAATTCATATGCTAAATGAGAACGTATTGCAATTTCTATATTGCCTATTGCTTCAATTATAAGTAGCCTTAAGAGGTTATCAAAATTGTAGCAATTTAAGACTTGCTCAAGAGTAGTGCCAGAGCTAAAATTTTCAGAATTTTTTTCTCGAAATGAAAACAAGTAGCCCTTAAATCGGTAATAATTTATGGACTGTAATACTTTTTCAAGGTCTTTGCTATCAGCAATAAGCCCTCGTTCTAGTAAAGTTTTTACTTGCTCACCATATTTAAATGGTGGGTTTCTTTCTTGGTAGGTAAGTTTATTTGGTTTCATTATTTAATTTTTCCCCAATGTTTGAATAAAAGAACCAGCACCCTTAACAAAAAAGAGTGACATAGGGATATGTGGATAGGGCGAAGCCGAAAAATTAAAAAGGGGCCCCCCCTCCCGAAGAGGGAGGGCGTACAGCATTTATTATAGCAGGGCGTTACGACAACAAGGCGATTTTTTTGCCCTAAAAATATTTGTTTTGTTTAATTAGCTCTAATCGAAAATTTAGTCTTTCCACACT
>JAHRAM010000138.1 GCA_020027305.1 Acidimicrobiia bacterium
TAGGTCAATAGATGACTTGGCAATTTCGGTAGTCTTCAAAATATCATTTTTGAAAATTGAAATATCATTCATATTGAAATATTTGGTTGCCTTTTTCACCTTGGAATTCTTAATGGTCTTAGGAGCAGCTTTTTTGGGTGCCCCATTTTTTGGGATAGAACTTTTACAAGTTTTTGTGGCGGGACGTGTTTTTACAGCAGTTGGTTTTGGCATTTTTCAAATATGTTTTTTTAAATATAGGTGTTTGCTGTTTGGTCTAGCGTGAATATGAACTTCATATTGTTATCTTACAGATGGGGTGAGACAGAAAATAGCAATATAAAATAACTTCTCAGAAAACAAATTTTGATGGTGGAGCTAGCGGGACTCGAACCCGCGACCTCTTGTATGCCATACAAGTGCTCTAGCCAACTGAGCTATAGCCCCTTATTGCTATTCTAATTTGGATTGTGAAGTTTTGTTTTGTAAAAATTGTCTTAGGCGGTAACCAAACTTTTCAAAAGCAAATGGGGGAATAGGTAAAACTTAATAAAAATTGCTATTTGTCCGCCTTTTTTATTTTTGGGAGCTTAAAATTTAATGTAGCCCTTATATGACATCAGAAAGTTATACCGAGCAAACTCAATATGACTCAAGCGAGATAGAACCTCGCTGGCAAAAGCACTGGGCTGAGTGTGGAACTTATCAGGTGGAAAATTCTGACCCCCGCCTACATTTGTATGTGCTTTCTATGTATCCATATCCCAGCGGGCCAGCTCATATGGGGCATGTTCGCAACTATACATTTGGCGATCTTTTAGTGCGCTACAAAACAATGAAAGGGCACGCCGTTTTGTCGCCGATAGGTTTTGACAGCTTTGGTTTGCCAGCAGAAAATGCTGCTATCAAGACGGGAGAACATCCACGCAGTTTTACAGACGCCAGAATCGCTGAGCTAACATCTTCTATTTTGAAAATCGGTGCGATGTATGACATGCGCCGAGTCACAAAAAGCCACGACCCTGAATATATGCGATGGACACAATGGATTTTCCTCAAACTCTATGAAGCTGGGCTTGCTTATCGTGGCAAGGCAGCTGTTAATTGGTGTTTGGGGTGTAACACTGTGCTTGCCAACGAACAGGTTTTGGCTGACGGCACATGTGAGCGTTCAGGCGACCTAGTTGAAAAACGAGAGCTAGAACAATGGTTTTTCAAAATCACTGATTATGCTGATGAGCTCTTGACATCTTTGCCAGAAATAGATTGGCCAGAGCGGGTAAAAACTATGCAGGTTAACTGGATTGGGCGTTCTGAGGGAGTTGATTTTGAGATGCAAGTGGTGGATAAAAAGGGACAACCAGTTGAAGGTGCGAAAAATATTACTGTTTATACTACCCGCCCAGACACAACCTTTGGAATGACATTTGCAGTACTTTCACCTGAGCATCCCCAAGTTGTTGACCTAACCACAAGCAATCAAAAAATGCAAGTAGAAAACTTTTGTGAAAAAGTCAAGTCGCTTGCCGACACTGAAAGGCTGGCAACGGGAGGCAACCCCGAAGACAGGGGAGTATTTACTGGTTCATACTTATTGAACCCATTTAACAAAAAACCAGTGCCAATTTATTTGGCAGATTATGTGATTATGGGATATGGCTCAGGGGCAGTCATGGCTGTGCCAGGTGAAGACCAGAGAGACTGGGATTTTGCAACCGCATTCAACCTTGACATAATCAGAACGGTTGAGCCTCCACCAGATTTTGAAGGCGAGGCGTATGCTGGGGATGGCAAAATGATAAATAGCGATTGGCTAAATGGGCTTGACACAAAAGAAACCAAACAAAAGGCAATCGAGTGGCTAGAGGCAGAAGGCATTGGGTCTGGCACTGTAAAATATCGCCTGCGCGACTGGTTGCTTTCAAGGCAAAGGTTTTGGGGTTGCCCAATCCCTATGGTTCATTGTGATGACTGTGGCACCCAACCAGTTGCTGAAAGCGACCTCCCAGTTCTTTTGCCAGACGATGTTGATTTTTTGCCGACAGGGCAGTCTCCGCTCAATTCACACGACCAGTTTTTAAACACAACTTGCCCCAAATGTAAAGGCGCTGCCAAGAGAGAGACTGACACGATGGATACATTTGTAGATTCCTCCTGGTATTTTCTTCGCTTTATTAACCCAGAAAGTGATGAGGTGTTTGTGGAAAAAGACGATGCCAGCAATTGGATGCCCGTAGACCAATATATAGGCGGAATTGAACACGCTATCTTGCACTTGATGTATGCCAGATTTTTTACCAAAGCACTTTCAGATCTTGGGTATTTACCAAAAGATTTACGTGAGCCGTTCAAAGCCCTTTTCACACAAGGCATGATTCGACACGGTGGGGCAAAGATGTCAAAGTCAAAGGGCAATGTTGTTGCCCCAGAAGAAATCATTGAAGCCTATGGGGCAGATGCACTCAGGTTGGCTCACTGTCAAGCAAAGCCTCCCGAAGAAGATGTTGATTGGGAAGATTTTGGACTAGATGGTTGTCGGAAGTTTCTTTCAAGGCTCTGGCGTTTAGCAGTTCCAGGTGGCGTTGAAGATCTGAAAGCACAAACTGGCAAGCAAACCGCCAGCCAAAAAGAAAAGTCAAGCGACCCGAACGCACATATTCAGCGACTGACAAACAAGTTAATCCAAAAAGTCGGCACTGATTTTGAACGTTGGGCTTTCAACACAGCAGTTTCATCTTGTATGGAGTTTTTGAACGAGCTTTATTTGCTAATTCAATCAGAGACTGAAATTGACAGGGCAATATTAGATGACGCTATTTCAAAGTTGCTCTTGGTGCTTTCGCCTTTGGTTCCTCACATTACCGCTGAGTTGTGGCAGATTAGAGCACAGGGTACTCACATCCACGAAGAAAGCTGGCCAGAGGTAGACGAAAAATTCTTAACAGATGAAACAACAACCCTAATTGTTCAAGTCAATGGAAAAGTTAGAGCACAGCTAGAAGTAGCCACAGACATAAGCGAAGAGGATGCTGTTGCTATGGCGTTAAGCAATGAAAAAGTTAAAACACATTTGAACGGCAAAGAGCCGACCAGAACCATCGCTCGTCTCCCAAAATTGGTGAATTTTGTGGTTAGCTAGGCAAAGTTTTTCTATTTCTTGAGGATTTTGTGTTATTTTTGATTTGTCTTAACATCTTTTTTGTCATCAACAGAGTTGTAAGTGGCTAAAAAAGGAGTTATAAAATTGTTTACATGGGGGTGTATTCTTTTTAATAATTGATTTCACAAAATTTCCAAAAAATTGATAATCAATAGTGGAAATAATGCGAGCACTCAACATGAAAAGCAATATAAAATAAGAAAGGAATAACAATGAACTTATTAAAAACCCTAAAACGAACAACTGCTAATAATGGCAGGTTCCCTACAGACAACAGCACTTTAGCCCCACTTGAAATATCTGTGGCTGAGCTAGTTGGTGATGGCTTGTTTGCTATGGACACACATGGTGAAGTAGCCTACGATTTAATCTTTAAGGCCTTAAAACAAAACCGTTCAGTGAAAATCTCATATAAAAATGTAGAACATGTGACAGCAGGTTTCATAACTGAAGCTGTGGGAGAGCTATATAAAAAATTCAAAGCAAAGAAAATAGAGGAGTTGGTAGAACTCGTTGATGCCACAGAACTTGATGCTGACCTTTTTGAGATAAGAATTAATATTCACAAAAGATATTTAAAAAATCCACGAAAATATCGTAGAGCTGCCGAAATTGCTTTGAATGGTGGGTGTTAGCCATGGCATCTATCAAGCAAGCCTCAACGTATCAGTTTGAGGCAGAAGAAACACTAATTTTGGATGCTAATGTTTTGCTATTTGTATCTGGTGTTACAAAGGATGCGAAAAAAGCACAGGTTTATGCACGCGTGCTTGAAAACATTAAAAGTGCCCAATGTCTGGTCATTGTAGAGGCTCTGATTGTATCGGAATTTGCAAACCGATATGCGAAGCTTAGAACAGGTGAAATGGGGGTATCCAATCGAGACTTTAAGAGATTTCGCAACAGCAAAGCTTTCAAGCTTATTGCGAGAGAAATTGCGAAAGAAGTAAAAGAAATTTTGCGAATTGCCAAAATTGTTCCAACAGAATTTAATGTCAAAAATGCAGTTGCAATTATTGATGACTACGCAGAAGGCGAGTCAGACTTCAACGACCTTGCGATTATAGAGACTGGTAAGAAACATAGCGCAACTATTGTAACTGACGATGGGGATTTCAGAGATAAAGGTATTTCTGTCTTAACCCAAAATTACAATTTGTTGAACGATAATGTTTCAAATGCTAATCGTAAACGCAAATAAATTTTTAAATTAAATTCACTTGTGGGCTACCATTTTATTTACCAAGAATCTTGCGGACATCTTTGATTCGGTCGGGGTCGTTTGTGAGGTTGCCAAAGTAAGCAACACGGTCAATCATGTCGCCGAATCTGTCTACTAATTGTTGAGCAGCCTCTTCGGCAGTTCCTATGGCAGCAAATTTTTCAAGGATTTCATCGGTTATGACATTGCTCATCTTCTCCCACTCACCCTGCTTTGAAAGTTTGTTTAGCTCAAGGTGTGCATCCTCCCATCCGTGATGGTCTAACACCACTTTGTATGCTGGGGTAGAGCCATAAAAGGACATCTGAGCACGAACTCCTTTAGCTGAGTTTTCAAGTTCTTCATCGGTGTCGCCAACCACAGTGAATGCTGGAAGGGCAATCTCAACTTCATCTCTAGTTCGCCCAGCTTTTTCTAACTCTGAAAGAAATGCGGGGATGCTCACATCTCGCAAATATTCATCGGTCACAAAGCCGTGGCAGAGATACCCATCAGCCACTCTTGCTGCTAGTTTCACCATTGCCGGCCCAACTGCTGCTAAATAAATTGGCGGGCGTCCGTGCTTGAGTGGGGGAGGTGTAAAGGCTGGCGTCATAAGTGTGTGGCGATAAACATCGCCCTCAAATTTAAGTGGTTCACCAGTTTCCCAAGCTGTCCAGATGGCACGTACTGCTTCAATGAACTCACGCATTTGTGCAACTGGTTTTGTCCAAGGCATTCCAAATCGCTTGGTGATGTGAGGTTTGATTTGAGTTCCCAACCCCAGAATGAAGCGCCCCTCTGAATAGTCTTGTAAGTCCCAGCCAATGTTTGCGATAATCATTGGATTTCTAGCAAAGGCAACTGCAATGTTTGTGCCAATTTGAATGTCGCTTGTTGCGTCAATTGCTTTTATGAGAGGAAAGAATGGGTCGTGTGAAAGCTCAGAAGTCCACACTCCGTCATATCCCGATTTCTCAAGTAGGGCTGCTTTTTCATCAGCGCCCCTGATTTCAATTCCAATGTTTCCATCTAGTTTCATTTAATTGCCTCCAAATATGTCCATGATTTTGAGATTAGTTCATTAATGCGAGATTTTAGGTTTTCCATTCCGCCTGGTGGCTCTTTGCCAGGCATAGCATCGTCGAGATACCTAGAATACACTCCTTGTAAAATACACACCAGACGCCACAGGGCAAACGCCAAGTAATAATCAATTTGGTCGGCGATGTTTCGCCCTGACGCCTCAATATATTTTGGATGAGTTCCTTCCGCCCGATAAAACCAGGTTGACTGGTGGCAGAGTTAAAGAGCGTTGATTGTTCTTCATTTGGGTCACCCCAATAGGTGGCAAAGATTCCAATGTCT
>JAHRAM010000150.1 GCA_020027305.1 Acidimicrobiia bacterium
CTGACTTATCAAATGCATAAGTTGATTTGTTAATATAAAAAAGCGCTAGTGAAAAGTTTAAAACATATTTCGTCTAAAAGAAAATCGCCGATTAAAATTAAAAAAAGAACAGGAGCAAAAAGTGCCACTAGACCCTCAAGCAGAAGCAATCTTGTCAGTCATAAATGCTGACAATGCTGTAGCAGAAGAAAAAATCGACCCAGTGAAAATGCGCGACCAAGTTGCCCAAGCTATGTCGGCAGGGGATGGGAACCCTGTTGCTGTGGCATCAGTGGAAGACCGTGAAATCTCTGGCCCTGATGGAAACAAAATTCCTATTCGCATTTATAAACCAACTGAAACCGATGAGCTACTGCCAGGAGTTGTGTTCTTTCACGGCGGGGGATGGGTCTATTGCAATCTTGACACCCATGATGGGCAGGTTCGCGACATAGCAAATATCTCAGGTGCCATCTTCATTTCAGTTGACTATCGGTTGGCTCCAGAAAACCCCTATCCAGCTGCTGTGGATGATTGCTATGCGGCAACAGAATGGGTGGCAGCCAATGCTATCGAGCTGGGAATTGATAAAGAGCGACTTGCAGTTTGTGGTGATAGCGCAGGCGGAAATCTTGCAGCCGTGGTTTCTCAGATGGCTCGCGACCGAGCAGCGCCGTTCAATCTAAAGTTCCAACTGCTTATTTATCCAGTCTGTGATATTGATGCATCGGCTTATAAATCAATGGAAGAAAACGCTACGGGATATTTTCTAACGCGAAATGCAATGGAACAAATGTTTGAACTATATGTAGGGGCAAAAACTTCAGACGACCCTTACGCTGCCCCCATAAAAGCAAAAGACCTTTCGGCGCTTCCGCCCGCACTTATTATCACGGCAGAATACGACCCGCTTAGAGATGAGGGCGAAGCCTATGGCAAGAAGCTACAAGAGGCAGGCACGCCCACCAAAGTCAGCCGATATGATGGAATGTTCCACGGGTTTTTTGCGATGGCAGATTTTATTGACAAAGCAAAGGATGCCAGAGCTGAAGCAGGCGCTGCTTTGAAGGAAGCATTATTTTAAAGAACGTTCAAAAAATAAAAAAGGCGAAATAAAAAGGCGAAATAAAAATGAAGTTCCACTGGTTTCACTTGATGTCTTATCCAGACCTCCCAGATGATTTCCGTGAAAAAAATCGTTCGGTGTGGGTGGATGTCGACCCAAACCTCTATGACCCAGAGGTCGGGCATCACGCCTATAACGAATATTTAGACGAGCTGGAATATGCCGGTCAGATGGGTTTTGATGGGATTTGCGTGAACGAGCATCATCAAAATGCCTATGGGTTGATGCCATCCCCTAACTTGATGGCTGCCACACTTGCTAGGCGAACCACCGAACCCAAGATTGTAGTGATGGGAAACTCAGTTGCGCTCTATAACCCGCCAACCAGAATTGCTGAAGAGTTTGCGATGTTAGATTGCCTATCTGGCGGAAGGCTGGTGGCAGGGTTTCCAGTCGGCACCCCGATGGATACAATATTTTCTTATGGCGAACCGCCTGCCACCCTTAGGGAAAAATATCGAGAAGGCGTTGAGCTGATTCTTAGAGCGTGGCAAGAGCCAGAGCCTTTTGCCTTCAATGGAAAATACACCCAGCTTCGATATGTGAACCCGTGGCCTCGCCCGCTCCAGAAGCCTCATCCACCAGTTTGGATTCCTGGCGGGGGAGCAAGCGTTGAGACTTGGCGTTGGTGTGGCGAACATAATTTCTTGTATGCCTATCTTTCATATTTTGGCTATGAAGCAGCTGTTAAATCTATGGACGCCTATTGGGAAACCATGGCTGAAATGAATATCGACCAAAATCCATATCGAGCGGGCTTCCTTCAGTTTGTCGGTGTGGCAGACACCGATGCCGAAGCAGAAAAACTCTATGCCGAGCCAGCGCTTTATTTCTACAACCGATGTCTCCACTGGTATCCTGGTTTCACATCTGCTGCTGGTTATATGAGCGTGGAATCAATGAGAAAGGGAATCAAAAGCCAAGTGGCACAAGCTGGCTCTGCCCTTTCTTCAATCGGGCAAGTCACATCAACAGAAACCAGCTGGAAAGAAATCGTAGACAAAAGCTATGTGATTTGTGGAAGCCCTGACACCGTTGTTGAACGGCTAGAAGATTTGGCTACTCGGCTAAATGTCGGGCACCTAATGCTTTTGCTTCAGTTTGGCAATATGGGAAAGGAGCTGACGATGCAAAATACCCATCGGTTTGCCACAGAGGTGATGCCAAAGTTGAGGGATAAGTTTGGCGATCATGTTGACCACTGGTGGCCCAGCTCGGGTTTGGCAAATGAAAAAACGGCACAGCCCGCCCCAATTAATTCGGAGTTAGGTGGCAACTCTCAACCAACGCCAGATTGATGGAAGAACTCAATCTTCCATCAGGCAGGAGCGCCAAGGTTTTTACATTTGGCGACAATACTGCTGTAGGTGACAACATCAAAGGAGATAATGCCAGACAAGACAATGACAATTATAATGACAGCGACAATTGCAATGACAATAACTTGCCGTTGGTGTTCTTTCACTCAGCTGGTGGGGTCGATGAAAACGACCCTTTCTTAAATCAGTTGGCCGCCAGCTTTAAGATCTATGCCCCTGTGGCACCAGGATTTAGCGACCTAGAAGAGCTTGACGACCTAGTTTCGGTGTCAGACGTGGCTCTTCATTATGACGATATTTTAGAAGCGCTCAACATAGCTGAGTTCCACTTGGCAGGGCATTCATTTGGCGGAATGTTTGCTGCTGAATACGCTGCCCATTATCCCAAAAAAGTTAAAACGCTTTCGCTCATTGCACCAGTTGGGTTGTGGAACGATGATTATCCCGTGCTTGACATTTTCGCTACGCCTCCGCTTGAGTTAGGGCAATATCTTTTTGGCGACCCCGACTCGGAATTGGCTCAGGCGTTTTCAAGTTTGGCATCTGACATTTCTGGCAATGAAGAAGAAATAGTTGAAAGCATAATCCAAACTGTTCAGGGGTTAGTCACGGCTGGAAAATATATGATGCCTATACCTGATAGAGGTCTTAACCGAAGACTCTATAGAGTAATAGCCCCAACACTTTTGATTTGGGGCGAGCGCGACCAAATCGTTTCTGCCAACTATGCCAAAGATTTTGCCAAACTGCTTCGTGATTCAAAAGAATTAATCGTCAAAGGTGGTGGGCATATGATTACACTTGAATTCACAGACAAACTTGTGGAAGCGATAACAAAGCATGCAAAATAATTCAAGTGACAATTCGTTAAGCGATAATTCAGGCAACACTTCAAACAAAATCGCCAATTCCAAAAAAAGCATACGCCAATCCTTTTTGAAATATCAAGTTCACCTTTTCACTGCTGTTGCTGCGATGGGCTATGGCTTCATCCTGACTTTGTTTAAGGAGTTAGAAGAAAATTTTGGTTTCAACAAAATCGAACTTGGCATTATCGGTGCTGCTGGTTTCCTCTCTGGATTTCTCGTTCAAATTTGGTTTGCGCGTTATGCCGACAAGGGTTATGCCTCGCTCATGGTTCGAATCGGAATGATAGCTTCGTGTGCCTCAGCTTTTTGGATGATTTTTGCTACCCAGTTCTGGCAGTTCTTTTTGGCACGGCTATTTTTAGGGATGGCAGCAGCGCTGATTACCCCTGCTGTCAGGCGAGTAATTATTATGAGGAGTGGTGGAAATGTTGGTGGCAACCTTGGCAAGTTGGCAAGTTTTGAGTTGGGGGGATTTGCAGGTGGACCAGCTATTGCTGCACTTTTTGCCGACCGCCTTGGAGTTCGTGCTCCGTTTATTCTTTTATCGGCTGTGTACGCTGTTTTCTTTTTAGCCTCCTTAGCGCTCAGGCTTAATGTAGAAACAGATAGCCCAGAAACAAGTACCAAACGTGCTGTTAGAGAGTTGATAAAAATGCCGAGAGTTCGTGCTGGGGTTTTTATGACTGTTGCACTATTTGCAACGATAGGAGCTTTTGAGGTTACTTGGTCGCTTTACTTGGGCGAGGCAGGGGCACCCACATGGTTAACGGGGGTTGCTATAACCTTGTTTGCAGTGCCAATGGTATTTTTGTCACCACTAGCGGGCAGGCTATCTGAAAAAATAAGCCCCATCAAATTAATGACAGTTTCTGTTTTGGGCGCAATGCTTTGCACCGCGATTTATGGATTTACCCCTTGGCTTTTTATTCTTTTGCCGTTACCAATAATCCATGGTATATTTGATGCCGTGACATACACTTCAACCCAAGTTACTGTTACCACTTCTGCCCCCAAACAATATGCTGGTTCAGCACAGGGGTTGCTAAGTGGGGTAGGGTTGCTGGTTGCAGGCATAATTGCCATAGTCGGCGGGATAGTTTATGAGTGGGCAGGAATTAAAGCTGTCTATCTAGGAACTGCCGCAATTATGGTTCTGATGGTTCTGCTATCTCAGCATGCCAACAGGTCTGCTGACAGGCTGGAAACCCTTGAGTTGTCAAAAAATTAAATTTACCTTTAATAGCTGAATTGTTTGCCGCCAACATGTCAATTGTTTCAATATTTATTAGAAAATGATAATTTCAATAGTTGCCTTGACAAGGCGCAAATTGGTTGCTAAATTTATTATGATTTATGTAGACCATAAAAATTCGAAAAATAATTAGCAATTTAAAATACTATGGTTGATACAAATTAAAAATAAAATTAAGTAAAAAAGGAAAAGGAAAAAAGCGCAATAGTTTATAAAGTTTAAAAAATATTTTGGGGAGAGCGCTGAAGCTCAAAGAAAGGCAGAAGCAAACATGAGCAATCTAACTTCACCCAAACAGAAACATATAGACAAAATTTGTGAAACGATATCACAAAAAAACTTTTTACTTAAAGGCAGTGTGGCATGTCGCCTGAGACATTCAGATGATAGAGGAGTTGCACGTTCTGTAGTCATCATTACGACAGTTCTTTTCCTTGCTTTTTCTGCTGTTGGGGTAACAATATATAGCAGTGTTCAAAATCGTTCGGTGGGCATAGAAAGTGCCACTCCTGAAGCCAAAGATATTGCTGAAGTTCTTTCTACTAGTAGTGGCGGCCCAGAGGAGTCTGAAAGCCCACCAGCTACATGCTCAATTAATGGATCACAAGAGTTGTGGTGCGATTCTGGTTCTGGTCAAATAAAAATTTCTAATGACATAAGAGTAGTTGCAGAAAATAGCACTGCCAATTTAGGTTGTGCAATTAACACGTTAAATGTATTGGTGTGCTGGGATTATCGACTTCAAAATATCAATGATAGACGTATTTCACTTTCTGTTTCTCGTGCTGGTTCGATTGGTCGGGGCAGGCTAGTATCAGTCGTTCAAAATGCACAATCTGTTGATGCAGGTAGCAATCTTACAAGCGGTGCAATTACTCATAAGTCAGGTGAGCGATGGAGTTGGCAGGCTATTAATTTTGCAAATACTGTTT
>JAHRAM010000167.1 GCA_020027305.1 Acidimicrobiia bacterium
TGGAAATCGTTACACAGGCACAAAATCTTTTTTATAAAAAACTTGGAATTGATTTTTCAAAAATTAAGAAAGAGAAGGCATTTTCAGTGCAGCTTTCTGATTTTGCTGACGAGAATCTTTGGACACCTGCATTTTCTTATCCTTTATATGTAAACACACTTAAAGCAATTCAAGCGAAATGGCAAACTGTTTCACTTGGAGAAATCGTTACCACAAAAAAGGGCAATGAAGTTGGTAGTGAGAACTACAATAAATATTTAGATAAAAAGAATAGCGACATCCCATTTGTTAGGACTACAGATATTGTTAATTATGAGGCAGATCAATTTCCTGACTTTTATATTCCAGAGGAAATCTATGAAGATTTATCGCAAGATATAAAGGCTGGTGATGTTCTTTTCACTAAGGATGGAAAAATTGGAATGTTAGCGATGATTTCAAAAAATGATAAGACAATTATCGCTTCGGGAATAGCTAGGTTGAGACTAAATACTGTAGCAAGAAAATACCATCTCACTCCTGAATACTTGTTTATCGTACTGTCTTTAAAAGAAACAGGTTTATATCCTGCAAAAAGGAGAACTGTAGTTGCTTCAACAATTCCGCATTTACGTGAAGATAGGCTAAAAGAATTTGAAATCCCTATTTTAGATAAAAAATCAATTGACGAGATTACACAATTAGTAAAAAAAGCATTTGAATTAAAGAATCAAAAGAAAAAGCTAATTAAAGAAATAAGAAAAGAAATTGATGATAAGTTAGATATTTAGTTGACTTTGTCCAAATTTTTGTCAAAATATTGATATGGTAAAAGTCCTTACCTTTTTATTGTATTTTTAACAATATTCTGGCAACCCAAATCCACCAGCCTGTTCTTCAAGAGCAAACGCCAGCTGGAACAACAAATCGTCTCTGCCGAATTTGGCGACTAGTTGAACTCCAATTGGTAGGGATGGCACACCATCTGTTTCTTTGTCCTTTGTAGCTTTATTTGCCTCTGTCTCAACTTTGTTGTCCGTCCAATATAGCGGAAGTGATATGGCGGGCTGGCCTGTTGCATTGAATGGGCTGGTGAAGCGGGTGATTTTTGCCATGTTTGGCAAGATTGTCATAGGGTCGCCTTCTGGTCCTAGTTCTCCCAGTTTCCATGGAATAGTTGGCAAGGTTGGCGTCACCAAAATGTCAAATCCTTCATCCCACCATCCACAGACCTCTCTTGAGTAGGCACTCAATCCTTCCATCGCCTGAAAAGCATCTGTTGATGTAAAGTTTTGCCCGCGCTCAACCATAAATGCAGTTGCTGGCTCCAACTCCTCAATCGGAAAAGGCTCACCCAGCTCTTTTCCCCAATAAGCTAGGCGGTTTAGTTGGTTCATGTTCATAACGCTTCCGAACTCAGCAGGGCTAGGCACTTTCAACCGCTCAGGGAAACTCGGCTCCACCACACAGCCCAGCTCCTCTAACATCTTGCAGGCATTTTCTACGGCAACCTTACATTCTGGGTGAAGCTCCTCTTGACCCCCCGCAACAGAAGTCATAAATCCTGCCTTGAGCCCCTTCAGCTTTTTGAGCGAATCCTTTTGCTCTTCTAAATATGGGCGCAGCGGAGGAGGCGCTGTGTAAGGGTCGCCCGCACGCATTCCTTCAACAATATCTAGCACCGCTGCCGAATCTCTGACAGAGCGGGTCAGCACACCTTGATGGCTAAGCGGCCCAGCATCTCCAAATTCTGGACCGACTGAAATCCTTCCCCTCGTGGGTTTCAGCCCGACCAAACCACAAGCTGAGGCGGGCATGCGAATCGACCCACCAGCGTCATTGCCATGGGCGACTGGCACCATTCCAGCAGCAACCGCAACTGCTGACCCACCACTAGAACCACTGGGGGAACGGGTTTTGTCCCACGGGTTTAGTGTGGGGCCATAAGCAAGAGGCTCTGTCGTGGGCGACATCCCAAACTCTGGCGTGTTGGTTCGCCCAAGGATTTCAAACCCAGCCCCCCGAAAGCTCTGATCCATATAAGAGTTGACCTGAGAAGTCGCCCCTCGTTTTTTCAATGCCCTTGCCCCACAATGATGAGGGTCGCCAGCTGAAGTGCACATCAAATCTTTATAGACCATCGGCACGCCTTTGAAGGGAGCATTTGCGTTCTCCGCTCCTGTCGCCTCACCCTGTTTCTCATTAGCGCGGCCATTAGAGCCATCAAAAGTGAAATGGATAACAGCATTCAACTCAGGGTTGCGCTCTTCAATCCTTGCAATTCCTGCCTCCACAGCTTCATTTGGCCCGCACTCACCCTTTGCCACAAGCTCAGCTTGAGCAATGGTATCCATGTCGGCAATCTGAGTCGGTTCTTTAGGCATACTTAGGTTTTTGGTGTGTTGTAATTTATTAGTGAAACATGGAAAAGCATTCGAAAACTATCGGGGGCTTTTCTAAGTTTAGCTATTTCATTAACTTCCAAAAATGATGCGCTTGTATTGCGATATTTTCCAATTAGTATAATATTAAAAACTAAATCGCATAATTGCAATTTTTCAAAATGGCTGAAGTTGAGGCTGAGGCCGAGTTGTGAAAAAAATGTTAGCTGAATACAGAATTTAAGTTTTGAGATTTGTGCCAACTATAACCTTGCTTAGCATGGCAAAATTTTCTAGTTGGTAAAATTATAGCAAGGGAACATAAAGCATGGAATACATTAGCTATATAAAGTGACATAAAGAAAATGACAACACCAACGATTGAGGAACTGCAAAATAAGTTAAAAGCGCCTTTGGGCGAAGCTGAGGCTTTACCGTTTGCGGCGTACACTGAGCCTGAGGTTTATAAGCTGGAGGGACAAAAGATTTTTCACAATGATTGGGTGTTTGTGTGTGCCTCGCAATACATTTCTAACCTTGGAGATTACTTCGCCTTTGACTTAGTGGGTGAGCCAGTTGTTGTTTTGCGGGGGCAAGATGGGCAGCTCCGAGCACTTTCTAATGCTTGTCGCCATCGTGGAACTCAGCTTCTTGATTCATATAAAGTGGGCAACACTGGAAAGCGAATCACTTGCCCGTATCACGCATGGAACTATAAAGACGATGGCGAGTTTTCAAATGCTCCGTTTGCCAGAAGCGAGGTTGAAAAAGACGACCATTGCCTGCCCCAGTTTGGAATCACGGAATGGCAGGGTTTGGTATTTGTGAATGTGAGCGGAGATGCCGAACCGCTCGCCCCCCGCCTAGCTGGCGTGGAAAAATATTTAGACTTTTACGGACACAGCCGAAACCTAACGCCAGCGCCAATAGAAACTGAGATTTGGAGCGCCAACTGGAAGCTAGCAATGGAAAATGCGATGGAGTCATATCATCTGTTTAAGGTTCACACTGAAACTCTTGAAAAATATACTCCCACAAAAGATGCTTTCTATATGGAGGGCGGAGCCGACTGGTCGGTAACAGGTGGGAAATATATAGTGAAGGGCTACAACAAAAAATATGCCGATGAGAACCCAGCGCTCTATGGGCACTACACATTGATATGTTTGCCTCCGACATTTGTAGGAATCTTGGCTTATAACTCATTGACTTGGTTGAATGTTTTTCCGCTCGCCCCTGACCGTTGCCTGATTTTTTCAGCTGGGCTATATGAAGGGAAAGTTCCATCTGGGAAATACACGAATTATTTTG
>JAHRAM010000197.1 GCA_020027305.1 Acidimicrobiia bacterium
AAATCAAAAGCCTGCCAATGAAAACGCCAATGAAAACGTTGGGGCTAAGGATTTCGCTACCAACGAAATAGACGTAAAAAATACACCTGGCAAATCTGCCAAGTTCACCACAGTTTCGTTTTTGACAAAAGGGGCATCAGGTTCTATCTTTTTACTAAACAGCAACATATTAAAACTTGTTACAACTCCATAAGACAATTTATCGCTTCCAAAATAAGTATAGTTTTACTGTCTTATCTGTATGAACTTAAACCCAAATAGCTATTAGTATTTGTATTAGGTGAACACCATGTTTAAAAAGAACAAATCTAAAGACACCAGACGTGAAAAAAGTCGTCCATCAAGTGAAGCTGATATAAGCGGCACATCAACCAACACGGCAACAGTTAATGGTGACCAATCGCTACCCTCAACTTTGGGAGAGCTAAAAGCATCTGGCTGGAAATCTAAAACAGTTAAGGAAGAGCTTCGCCAAAACTTGATTGAGGCTATAAAAAATGGTGACGATATTTTTTCAGGCATCTGGGGATATGAAGATTCGGTTTTCCCTGACCTAGAAAATGCAGTGCTTGCCAAACACGACATTATCTTTTTGGGCGAACGGGGTCAAGCAAAGACACGTCTGATTAGAAAACTTTGTGAGTTGTTAGATGAAAAAATTCCGATAGTAGCAGGCTCAGAAATAAATGATGACCCCTACAACCCTGTCTCAAAGTTCGCAAAAGAACAAATCGCAAAGCACGGCGACCAAACTTCCATCGCATGGGTAACACGAGATGAACGATATGGTGAAAAGTTAGCTACTCCAGACACATCAATAGCTGACCTCATCGGTGAAGTTGATCCCATAAAAGTTGCAGAGGGGCGCTATCTCTCAGATGAGTTGACGCTCCATTATGGTTTAGTTCCACGGGTCAATCGAGGAATTTTTGCCATCAATGAGCTTCCCGACCTTTCTGAAAGAATTCAGGTGGGGTTGCTCAATGTATTGGAAGAAAGAGATGTTCAAATCAGGGGATATAAGATCCGCCTTCCCCTTGATATTTTGCTAGTGGCATCTGCCAACCCAGAAGACTATACAAACCGCGGGCGAATAATTACTCCACTAAAAGACCGCTTTGGCTCACAAATCCGCACTCACTACCCCAAAGAAATTGAGATAGAGCGAGAAATCGTCAAGCAAGAAGCCAATATTGCTGCTGGCGATGGCATTGATAGTGATTTCACTGCTAGTGTTGACTTCGATATATTAGTCCCAGATTTTATGACTGACATTTTGGTCTGGCTAAGCCATGAGCTAAGAAAAAGCGGTTCGGTTGAACAAAGTTCGGGCATTTCAGTCAGGCTCTCAGTTGCCAATTATGAGGCGCTTACGGCATCTTCTATAAGGCGAATCCTTTACGCAGGCGAAAAGAAAGCAGTTCCTCGCATTTGTGATTTGTCGGCAATTCTGCCATCCATGTCTGGCAAGGTTGAGTTTGACGCTATGGAAAGCCAAGCTGGCGAAGAGCTTTTTGACTTCCACATAAAGAGCGCTATCCTAAAAACCTTCAATACAAAAATCAACCTTGATGAGCTTCGCTTTCTAGAAAACGCCTTTGATGGAAGCAACCAAGTTGAAGCTGGTAAGGGAGTTCGACTAGACAGCTATATGGAGGCGGTTTCAAAAATCCCCGAGCTGAAAAATGTCCTGATTATTCTAGGCTTTGATGAGCAGCAGTTCCAAGATGATGCTCTGGTGGCTAGTGGTGTGGAATTTATCCTTGAGGGGATGCACTTAAACCACTGCCTCAACAAAGACGAGGTGGATGGAAAAACCATATATGAAAACCCCGAAGCTCCCCAACAGATGGAGGCATAAAAATGCCTTTCGAAGAGAAAGCTAAGCAGAAGAAAGCCTCTCGTGTAAGACAGGGCGAAAAAATCCCAATCAACATTTATTCGCACTGGGATGGTAGCCAAAGCGGTTTTGATATGACCGCAAACGATATTATGGACTCCCTCAGCGAAGACCTGATGAAATATGGCGACATCCAAACTGCCCTTAGGCGCATCATGCAAAAAGGGCTTCAATCAAGGTCAAAAGAGTGGGTAAAGGGCTTACAAGAAATGCGGAAAGATATAGCTGAGCGCCGCCGCCAATTGTTAGAAGAAAACAACCCTGACAATATTTACAAAGGCATAATGGATGAACTTAGTGAGATTGTTAATACTGAAAAAGAGATGCTTGACAATATGGAGAAGGCCGAGATAACAGACAAGCAAGAGGTATCTAGTAGAAAAGAGCAGTTAGATAACCTGCCAAATGAATTAGCACAAAAAATGGACGCCCTTTCAAATTATGACTTTATGTCAGAACAAGCTGAAGCAATGTTTAATGAGCTGTCAGAGAAGTTAAAATCGCAACTGATTGACAACTACTTAAACCAAATGAGCCAAG
>JAHRAM010000211.1 GCA_020027305.1 Acidimicrobiia bacterium
CATCTTGGTAGGCGAGTGGTTGACCAGCTCTGATAAATTTTAATAGCCTTGAGAGCTCCCCTTGTGCCTAAATTTGCTTTCTTGGTTTCCAACATTTTCATCTTTTTCCTCTCACACCTACGCATCGTTTTTCGAAATGGCGGAGCTGGCTTTTTCTAAAAGTCCATTTAGGCAAGAAACAATTTCGCTATAACTTATTTTCGTTGCAGGCATTTTAGCTCTAAACAAATATGCTGCTTCTGGCAGTGCCTGTTGCTGATGAATTTCATTCACTGCTTCTGTCATCTGTCGTCTCAATTTATTTCTCCTTACAGCTATTCCTAACGTTTTTGGCATAGCAAAACCAATTTGCAGACTATGCCCGCTCAAAACTGTGACGCGGAACGGTCCTGCATAAACTGAGTGCCCATGCTTTCGCAGGTCCTGAAAAATTAGGCGACTCTTTATTGTTTGAATTCTCACACAGTAAGCCGTTTACGCGACTTGCGGCGACGAGAGCTCAAAACAGCCCGCCCTTGTCGGGTAGACATTCTTTTTCTAAATCCATGTCGGCGGGCTCGGCGGCGAACCTTGGGCTGATAAGTGCGTTTCAAATTTTGTCAGGTTTCTCAATTCAGTTTCGTTATTAAAATCTTACCAAAAAAATTTTGAAAATAGATGCCTAAAATTTTAACTTTGCTAGTTTCTTTCAACTAACATAATCGCTTAGTTTGAATTGGACGGGAAAGGACAAAGAATTAAAATGACTAACATTGATACAGAAGACAATTATGAAAAACTTGGCCATAGGCCAAACACTATGAACCCAGAATTAGAATTAAAAGACAAACCTGAAAAACAATCATCGCTCAAGCTCACTCCAGAATTTATTTGGGAACAGTGCTTAGAATTGGCAGGAAACGAAGAGCTTGTTCCAAAAGCATTTATACTTAGTTCACTAGATAGCGCAGAAGTTTCTATTGACGAAAATTCTCAGTTAATTGTTAGTGTTTTTCATCATTTTGACCGAATTCACCAAGAATTTATTGAACCATTAAGTGCATGCTTACAAAAAGTTTGTACCAGTCTTGAAGTAGAACAATTAGACCTGCAGGTTTTAGAATCTTCCAAGCAGCCCAATCTTCCATATGAAGCAGCACCGCTTTCGCCAACTCTACCTCTTGCCAAAGCGAACATATTGGATCCTAAATTTACATTTGAGAATTTTGTTCAAGGAAAAGAATCTGAACTTGCTTTCGGTGCTTGTCAAAACTGTGCAGAGTCTCCAGGCGAAAATTATAACCCGCTCTTTTTATATGGTGATGTAGGGCTGGGCAAAACCCACTTACTTCATTCCATTGCAAACTATGTCGTTGAGCATTTTCCAACTTATGCTGTTGAATATGTGACCGCCGATCAATTTGTAAAAGATTATGTGACCGCAACAAGAAACAACGACTTTGAAACTTTTGATAAAAAATATATGAACGCTGATGTTTTACTTTTAGACGATGTTCAATTCCTTTCTGGAAAAGAAGCTACCAAAGATCAGCTCTTTAATATTTTCAATCATCTTCAGCTGGCTGGAAAACAAATTGTTTTGGTGGCAGATAGACGGCCTAGTGAACTAGAAGACCTTCCTGAGCGCTTAACCACTCGCTTTTCAGCAGGGCTAGTTATAGACATTCATCCCCCCGAACTTGAAACCCGAATAGCTATCCTTGAATGTAAAGCAACTTCTTTTTTTGGAAAGTTTCAAATTTCCACTGAGACCTTTCAATTTATTGCTGAAAACTTCACAAACAACATCCGCTTGATGGAAGGAGCCCTTACCCGCCTTTTGGCACAAGCTCGCGCTGATGATGAACAAACTTATATCAACCTTTCTTATGCGCGCACTGCATTAGCCCCATTGCTTGGAAATAATGTACCGCTAGAAGCCACTCCAGGACGGGTTCTTGAACTATGTGCTGATTTTTTGCATGTAACAATTGAGAAACTAACTGGTCCTAAACGTAATAAAGAAATAACATTGGCTAGACATATTTCTATGTACGCCATCCGTGAAACTTCTGGGTTAAGCTTTCCACAAATTGGCGCAATGTTTGGAGGCAGAGATCACAGTTCAGTCATGCACGCCAACAAAAGGGTGGAAAAATTAATGAGCGAAGATCCCGCCATCTTGGCGCAGGTGAATGAATTGATTCGCAAAATAAAACAAGACTTAGGGAAAAAGAAAGCACCTAGAACTGGCACAAACGGCTAAACAATATAGATAAAATCAGGCCTTCAACTGCTGTGACTATTCTGTGGAAAGTATGCAAATGAAACTGGAAAACATTATAAAAAAGGCACACTTTTCAACAACTCTATTTCAAATATTTACTTCATTGTTTAAAATCCATAAAAATGCACAGGAAATATACAATCTTTTCACACTAGAAATTTCTAAACAAGGCACATACTAAATACATAAAATATTCTTTTCCACATGTTCCCCAGCACCAACTACAACTACCAATTTTAAATATATAAATTTGTCTATATCATCTGTAAAAATATAAAGAGTAAAAATCTAAAAATCTGTCTCAAC
>JAHRAM010000015.1 GCA_020027305.1 Acidimicrobiia bacterium
TTGTCTTTTTCGCTAATATACACAATTGGATTACATAAACCTGAAGGGTCGAATGAAATATTGTCATCGATGAAGTCTTGGTTAAAGACTTTTATTGGTAAATCACTACCTGCAACATTTACATTCCTAACAGATGCATTATCATTCATTTGAATCTCAAATTCGCCATTTTCTGGATACTGCTTAAATTTTTCTTCATCATAAGTACGCTTTTTTTCACAACTCGAAAAGATGCGCGAAATAGTTGTTTTCCCGCTTCTATTCCAACCATAGATTAAATTAAAACGTGAAAACTCAGGAATAGCACTGTCCCACTTAAAATTATGAAATACTCCAAAATTCTTTAATTTTGATATTTTTTTAATCATGTTTTACTCCTTCTAAATAAATTTTGTAATTTTTTAAAGTTCGTCATAATCCCCCACTGAATATGGCACACCGCGATAAAAGACATGTTCATATTCCAGAGGCTTCCAATCCTGTGCAACTCGACAAGGAATGTCTCCCATTGAATGTCTTTCTATCTCTTTGGCAGTTTTGTTGGAGTGCCAAGCCAAGACATAATCAACTTGTTTAATTTCTTGTGCAGACAAAATGGAAAGGTCTGGTGTTTGTAATGCTAAGTATTTTTGGGGAGCGATTTCACAATCCTCAAACTCTACCTTTGTGATTTTTTCCTGTGCAACCATATCGGTAATTAGTATGTCTAATTTGGTTGCCAGAGGTCCGCGATGGCTTTTTATATAAGTCAGCCCCATCAAACTTTCCCCAAATTTTTCATAACAATCAAAGTCTGCAAAATATAGAAGCTGTTGCACTACCCACTTGTCGACATTAGGCTTTGCCCCAACCTCACCCAACACATAAAGCAAGACTTGCTCGCACTTGTCAAGGCTTTCCTCAACAGTGCGAATGTCTGCTTTGTGCTTTTTCGCAAACTTAAATAGCTGTATCATTGCTCCTTATTTTAGAGGGCGGGTGTGACAATTTTCTCTAATTTTCAGTGTGTAAGAAAAACTTACATACTTGATACTTTAGGGTTGTTTCGCCATAGAAAACTGGGTGAAATATTTTATTTTGGCAATGTAGCTATGCCGACAAACCTTCATAAGTGCTGCACATCTAATCCTTGAATCAACTTTTCCAAGCGGTCGCTAATACAGTGGCGATGGCAATTGGTGTTGGTTTCCTCAAAGCAAGTTAAGGCAACCCTCTTTTTTGTATTAAGAAGTTTAACGATTTGCTGGAACTCTTTTTTTCTATAAGGAAGCGTGTCTTTTTTGTATGCCGTAAAAAGTTTTTTATAATCTTGCTCTGTGGTTAAATGTTGTCTTCTCTTTGAATCAATCCCAAACTCTGGAATATGAATATACGCCATTCCCAAGCTTTCTATTCGTGTTTGTAAGGCTCGCTTTGAAAACCCAGATTTTCTACTTATTGGATTTTTCCGCACATCACAAAGCACCTTGATATTATTCTTTGTCAGCAGGTTAAGGTATTCGTCAATGGTTCTGCCTTCATACCCAATTGTGAAAAGACATTTTTTTGTCTGGTTGGGTTTGCTCCCTGTGATTTTTTTATGCTGTGTTACTACCAATTGGGACTCAAGGATAGCCTACAATAGCTTTTTTCAATAATAAAGTATTATCATGGATTTACCTCAGATGCAATCCCAAATTAAATCTAGTAAAAAATTGGCAACGCATCAATCATATGGACCAGGGAGCCACTTTTCCCCTTCAATTTCTCCTTGTTCGTTTAAAGTATATGCGCCGCTTATATAAAGTGGTGTCGGTCTATCCCGACGCATAGAATAATCGCTTATTGCTTTTCCTCCAAGTAAAGTCCAAAAGATAGCGTAACCCCCTTTTTTCAAGAAATCAATCAATCTATCTTTTTTAATTAAAAGACAATCCTGTACTCCAGTACTAAAAATGCTAGGGTCAAACGCAATCAATTCATTCTTGCTTGTAAAAAACCTTCCATCAACAAAATCTTGTGCGAGATCCATTTCGTCTATTAAAAATTTAACTGGTAGGGCAATTCGTATTTCCCCTTCGGTTGAACAATCTCTAGATTGTTCTTTTAAATATTGTTCATCTGTAACCAGTATTTTTGCTGGTAGCCTTTCTCCACTTGCTTTGTCTGTCCAGTCATGCTCGTTATACGAACTGTAACAATTGCAAAATGCTGGCGCCCACGGATATTCACCAAGGAATACATCAGTAAATTCATGCAACTCAGGCATCCAGCGACCCCAAAAATTCTTTCGCTTGGCCCATTCGAAAACTTCTTCTTTATCTTTCAGCTTGACAAAATAGCTCTTAAACATGTACCAAAGTGTTTTTGACTTTTTGTCATTTTTGTCTTGCCACTCAATGAATCTATTAAGCGCCAACCAATGAGTTTCCGCATCGTCGACAAGTTCAATCAAATTTTGCGGGATTGGCAAGTCACTTTTTTTAGCTAACCATACTTTATCATCTAAATTTTTATCACCCCATGCCCTATATCTATCCTGAGCTTTATCATTTGCAAAGATGGGCAATTTTTCTGGATTCTTATTTGGCAATTCCCCTAAAATAGATGAGGTGTCAATGTCTCTAATTCCTATTTGCCATGGTCCAACATAATTTTTAAGCTCATCCGAATGTTCCCTATCTATAATTTTAAAATTGTCAGAAATTCGCGCCAACAATTCATGCAAGGCAATCCATTGATATTTTTTGCCAATTCTCTCTGGTTTATGCGCAGACCGCCCCCATTCATTATAACTTTGAACTCTCTCATCAAATTCGCCGTGCAATTTAGGTTCCCAACCTAAATTTACTACCCTATTAAAAATCCATCTTTCTGCTAATTCTAAGTCAAAAGATTCATATCGTGCCTTTACCCTACCACTGTTGCTTATAAATGGTCTTATTTCTTTTTTGAAATACTCCAGCTTTTTTTCTGACAAAGAATTATTAAATTTTAAATAATATTTTTTGATTGCTTTTTTGCGCTCTTTGTCTCCCTTGTCGAATTCTTCCAACAATTCTTTACCGCTGGACGGGGAGTCATTTGAGGCGTACAATTCTGATTTTGTGCCCTTGTCAAATAATTCTTTTTGCTTTATCGTTAATTTAGATAAAAATTTTTGTAGCAACACCTCTCGGTCATCGTTTATTTTTTGCTTCGACCAATGCTCGACAGAATATTGAATGATGTAGCTCTTAAAATCGCCAAAGCTTCCAAAAATTGATTTCCATATATCCTGCAAGCCACCATCTTCAGTTTCCCCTTGCGGAAAATTGTCGGGATAGTATTTATTTTTTAACAATTCCACTGACGGAATTCTTTTAGGCCATTCACTATTGTATGGGGGTTCAATTTTTCGTCTAGCAACTTTAAGTGATATTTTTTCATGTAGCGTAAATTCGATAATCCCACGAGCATAATCTCTTAAGAGAATATGTACAGGTGGATTTCCCACTTTAAATATTTCATTGTAAACCCATTGAGCTAAATCTTTTAGGTTTTCTCTATCGTTTTTTGAGCGGATAGCACAACCATAAGCAACTGCGTATAGGCGCTCAGCTATATAGATATCATTCACCTCTCTAAATTGTTTTAACAGCTTTAAAACTATGGGCAGTCGATTTGTCAACAGAGAAATCAAGGCCTTTGTCGCCTTGTCTCTAACAAATCTATTAGGCGTAGTTAGAAACCAACACAATGCAATTGAGTACAGGCAAACAGCATCATCTTTTAAGTAATCATTTTCCGATGCAAGGTGTTTCCACTCAATCAGTCTGACAACTGCGCCATTAGTATCATATTGACTAACATCATACTGGCGATGTAGAAAAGTTGACCAGAATGAATCCCGAATTGGCATCTTTACGTCCTTCAATTGTTCATGCAAAAATTTGGCATTAAGAGGGTGCTCCGGAACTGATACAAGATAGAGAATCGCATTAATAACACTTTCATCTTCGTGCCCAACACGCAAAAAACAAGTTTTTATTTTTTCGATTGTGCTTTCTGAAAAACTGGTTTGCTTGCGCCATAGTATGCTCTCGCTAAAAGCTTTT
>JAHRAM010000025.1 GCA_020027305.1 Acidimicrobiia bacterium
TACTGGGCTTCAGTGGACTCGCTATGGAATGACAGAGATGTTGAACTATATTCACACGAGAACTCTTTCGTCGACCGTCACTGCTGTTTTACGATTTTCAAATAATGCCAATTTCAACCAAAGAACCCAAAGCTCCATAGCTGGTACTTACCTTTCAGATGGAGACTGGGCTGCTTCTCGTGGCGGAACTAGCTCAAACCTGACTCATTATGCCCCTTATGCTGAGCTAAACTGTGAGTTGAGAGTTCCAGAAACAGCATCCTCAGAAGTCCAAGCGTTCTTTAGAGCTTGTCAAGCATTAAGCACATATTTTGCAACAAGGTTTAGCTACCACAAACCTATTGAAGTGAGAGATTTCACTGCATCAAGTATTACCTTTCCAACAGATGGAACACTTCCAACAGATGATAACTTTGGACACTGGCGTAAAGCACTTGTAGATGATGCTACTAAAGACCCAGCTTTAATTAAATATGGTGATGCTAGGTATAACCCACCAACTTATTTTCACTTAACTACCAACAGAAACAATGGCTATTTCTACTGTGAGGCAAACCCAACTGCAGGACACAAAGCTGGTGTTAGTGTGGCAGAAAGAACAAGCTCTACAACATATACGGTTAATAACAGTTCTTGCGATTCATTAAACAAAGTTCTTGGCATAACAACTGCTGCTAATTCCATAACATTTGAAGACGTTACAGAAGGTACGAAAGCAGAAGTTAACACCGACGCCAAAGCCTCAGCCATTGGTTTTATAGGGCATAAAGAAGGCCCCTATGATTCTTTTCACTGTAAGTGGCGTACCCCATTCAAGGGCAACCCATTAGCTGGTAGTTAAAAGAATAAACCTTTCTTACCTTTTTTAAAAAACACCAAAAAAAGGTGTTATAAAATTGTTTACATCTGCGTGTACTCTTTTTAAATTGATTCCGCAAAATTTCTAAAAAATTGGCAATTCATAGTGGAAATAACGCGGTCAAGCAATATGAAAAAAAATATAAAATAAGAAAGGAATAACAATGAACTTATTAAAAGCTAAAAAGAAGGCTGTTGGCGGTAATGTTTCGTCAAACTCAAAAAATGCTACATCATTTTCAGTTGATGAAGAACTAGCCCCGCTTGAAATATCTGTGGTTGAAATAAAAGGTGATAGTTGTATGGCGATAGATACACATGGCGAAGTTGTTTATGATTTAGTCGCTAAGGCTCTGAAGCAAAATCGCCCTGTGAAAATATCATATAAAGATGTTGATGATGTGTCGGCAATCTTTGAAAAAGTAGCTGTAGGGAATTTATATAAAAAATTCAAAGCAAAAAAAATCGAAGAGCTCATAGAAATTGTTGATGCAACTGAACTACAGGAACAGCTTTTTGCGGCAAACATAAAAAGATATCGGCGATATTTGAAGAGCCCTCGAAAAGCCCTTAAAGAAACCTATGCTATTTTAAATGGGGAGTTCTAATCATGTCTACTATTAAGCAAGCTTCAACATATAAGTTCCAATTGGGTGAAATACTAATTTTAGATGCCAATGTCTGATTGTCAAAATATTTCAAAAAAACAAAAATTCTTGTAGCGTTTTTTAAATTTAAACCCAATTTATTTACTTATAGGGAATAAAAAAATTCCTTTTGAAAATTGGTAACAAAAAAAAGAAAGATAGGTAAGCAAAATGAAAACAACTAAAAATATGGAAATAAAAAATATAGCAGTTGAAAATAAATCTCCCTCAAAGCGAAAATCATCTAAATTAAGTAATGGAACGATGAACTTATTTAAAACTAAAAATAAAAAAGTAGCTAGTAGAGGTAAATCAACCTCAAACAATGGCACACTAGCCCCGCTTGAAATATCTGTGGTTGAGTTGGTGGGTGATGGCTTGTTTGCGATGGATACACATGGCGAAGTCGCTTATGGCTTAATTGTTCAAGCTTTAAAACAAAATCGCCCAGTAAAAATTTCTTACAAAGATGTTGAAGAAGTGACGCCTCTCTTTGAAAAAACGGCTGTTGGAAATTTGTATAAGAAATTCAAAGCCAAAAAAATCGAAGAGTTGGTGGAAATAGTTGATGCTACTGATTTACAAGAGCAGCTGTATGCTTCAACGATAGATAGATATCGGAGATTTCTAAAGAATCCCAGAAAATATCGTAAGCACGTTGAAGCTGTTATGAATGGGGAGTTCTAATCATGTCTACTATTAAGCAAGCTTCAACATACAAGTTTAGAGAAGGGCAAATGCTACTTCTCGATGCAAATGTTTTGATTTTTAGGTCTGGTGCTACAGATAACCCTAGGAAGGAACGACTTTATACAAAGGTACTTGAAAACATCAAAAGTGCCGAGTGCCAAGCCATTGTAGATACTTTGGTAATCTCAGAATTTGTAAATCGATACTCAAGACTGGAAGGTAACAAAATGAAAGAAACAAATCAGAGTTTTAAGAATTTTCGTGACAGCAAGAATTTTCAACCTATTGCACAAGATGTTTCAATTTGGCTAGAAAAAATATTTGAATATGCAGAAATAGTCCCATCTGAATTTAGTATGGAAAATGTCGCTTCAATCATTGAAGAATTTGCAAAAGGAAAGTCTGACTTCAACGACCAAATCATTGTAGAGATTTGTAAAAAATATGGTGCAATTCTCATTACTGAGGACAGGGATTTTGCTGGAAAAGGAATCCCAATCTTAACTGAGAACACAAGAATGCTTAGTAGCTCATTAGGTACGCAATAAGATTTTGCTAAACGTTGATCCCAGCATTTAGGATTTCGTCTCCAGCCATTATTGCTGGAGCTAAAGCTGTTGCCGTTGGAAGAATCTGTTTGCAGAAAAATTCTGCTGTGGCGCTTTTTTCTTCGGCGAACTCTTTTGGGTAATTTTCAGTTCGGGCAATTTCTGCTGATTTTGCCATTAGCCAGCCTGCCACCAATTTGCTGAGAAGTTCAAGATACGGGGTTGCACCTGAAAGAGCAGCATCAATTTTCAATTCTGAAAAACATTCCAGCAGATATTTATTGCTCGCTCGTGTGGCAGATAGGGCGTCGTTTATGGGTTCGCTCAAATCATCTAGCTTATTTTCTTTTACATCTTTTTCAATTTCTAAAAGCAGTTCTTCCATTGCCTCCCCATTTCTAATGGGGAGTTTTCTTGCCACCAAATCGGCTGCTTGAATGCCATTTGTTCCCTCATAGATAGCAGCAATTCGAATGTCTCGATAGTGTTGTGCTATCCCTGTTTCTTCAATGTAGCCTGCCCCACCATGAATTTGTATTCCAACTGAGGCGATTTCATTTGCCACGTCAGTGCTCCAGGCTTTTGAAAGCGGGGTTAAAATCCCAGCTCTTTCATCAGCAGAAGTTCGGTCTTCTTGCGTTTTGCCAAATCGCGTTAAGTCAACCAACGCACTATTATAATAAACCAAGCACCTCATTGCCTCTAGTTGCGATTTGATATAGAGCAGGTTTCGCTTCACATCGGGGTGTTCAATGATGGGGGATTGGTCGCCCTTTTGAGTCTCTGGGCGTCTGCCCTGAAGGCGCTCTTTTGCATAGTTGAGTGATTTTTGATAGACTCGCTCAGAGATTGCAATCCCAGAATTCCCCACCCCAAGCCGAGCAGAATTCATCATTGTAAACATTTGTGCCATGCCTTGATTTTCTTCGCCGATGAGATAACCAGTTGCGCCTCCATCTGAATTGCCATATTCCATAACACATGTTGGGCTGGCGTGTATTCCCATCTTTTCTTCAAGCGACAAGCACGTCACAGCATTTTTTTCACCTAATGTTCCATCGGCATTCACCAAGAATTTGGGAACGATAAAAAGCGATATGCCCTTAGTGCCAGGTGGGGCGCCCTCTACTCTAGCTAGCACAAGGTGAATGATATTTTCTGCCAGTTCGTGTTCCCCATAGGTGATGAAGATTTTTTGCCCTGTGATTTTGTATGTGCCGTCAGCTTCGGGTTTGGCTTTTGCAGTTAGCGCCCCAACATCGCTTCCAGCATTTGGTTCTGTTAGGTTCATAGTGCCAGACCATTTTCCACTCACAAGATTTGGCAGCCAGAAGGATTTTTGCTCTTCGCTTCCGTGAGCCTCAATAGCGTTGATAGCCCCGTGTGTCAAAAGTGGGCAAAGAGAAAATGCCATATTGGTGGCAGTTAGCATTTCAGATATTGCCATGCCTAAAGTTCCTGGCAAGCCACCGCCACCCCATTCGGCATCAAAGGTTATCGACCCCCAACCTGCTTTCACCAATTCTTTATAGGCTTTGTCAAACCCATCAGGCATAGCAACTGAGCTATCGGCTTGAAGTTTGGCACCTGTGGTGTCGCCAACCCTATCTGTTGGCAACACCTCTGCCACCATAAATCGCCCAGCTTCTTCTAGAATGCCTTCCACCTCATCCATTGGGAGCTGGCTGAATCCATCAAGTTCCATCAGCGATTCTAAATCGGCGATGTGGCGAAGCACAAAAACAATGTCTTCTACGGGAGGGCTATAGTCGCTCATTAAATTTAGAGCTTGAGCACGCGCCTTGCGTTTTCAGACAAGAACTTAGGCCAGACTTCATCTTTGAAGCCAACATTTTCCATGTCGGTCATTATTCTTTCTAACGAAAGACCCATTGGGAAATAGCCAGCATAAATGATTTTGTCAGCCCCCCTTGTGTTGGCATATTTGATGATTGACTCTGGGTAATACTTGGGCGAAAATGCCGATGTTGAATAGTGGAGCCCTGGCCATTTCAACATTAGCTTCACTGCCAACTCATCCCATGGCTCACATCCGTGGCGAGTCACAAACACCAAATCGAGAAAGTCATACATCACTTGGTCAATGCGCTCTACATGCTGTGGTGACATTGGAAATCTTGGGCCTGGAACCCCAGCACAAACAAAAATCGGCAGGTCAAGTTCTACACATTTTGCATATACTGGATAAAACTTGGGGTCGTCAATTGGAACCTGTGGGAAGCACCCAGAAGGGAATGCCCCAACGGAGCGAATATCCCAATCTTGTTTTGCTTGTTCAATTTTTCGCACCGAACCCATAACATCGTTTGGATCGACACCGATTGAGCCTATAAAGCGGTCGGGATGTTGCTTGAGCGCTATCTTGCCTGTTTCATCTTCAGATGAAATCATCCCAATCTCAATATTGAAGCGGTCCATTTCACCCAAGGTCACAGAGATGGGGTCGTCATCTGCCCCATAGAGTTCTTTGGGAACATTTTTGAACATATACTCAACTGGGAAATCAAACTCTTCGGTTTCAGTATCTTTTGTGGCGTTTCTGATGAAGTCATAAGAGGAAAAATCCTCGTGGGGGAATCCAATCATGGTTTCAACTATGGGGATGTTTTTTGGAAATGGCATATCTCTAATTAATTTATACCTTATTTGCCTCTAGAGCAAAATATGGAGCAGAAATTATTGAAAAGATAAAGTTTGCGAGGTGTTTTTGTGTTCATTGTTAAAGAATTAAAATGCAGAATGCCCAGTGAGTTTTTGCCCTAACACCAGAGTGTGAATTTCGTGTGTGCCTTCGTATGTGTAAACCGATTCTAAGTTTGCCATATGGCGGATGGGAGGGTAGGCGAGGCTGATTCCGTTTGCGCCCAAAACGCTCCTTGCCTCTCTGGCGATTTCTCTGGCAGCTGCCACATTGTTTCTTTTTCCATAGCTGATGTGAGCAGGTGTTGCCTTCCCAGATTCTTTTAGGGCAGCTAGGTGCATTGCTACTAGACCAGCGTTGCTATAGAGTGTTGCCATGTTTACCAATTTGTCTTGAGTCAGAGCAAGCGCTGCCAGTGGTTTGGCAAACACTTCTCTTGTCTGGCTGTAGTCAATGGCTGTCTCAAGGCAAGAGCGAGCAGCCCCAACTGCCCCGAAACAAATTCCAAATCTAGCTTCTGACAGGCAACTCAGGGCAGCCTTCAGCCCAGTTGCTTCTGGAAGGCGAAATTCATCTGGCACCAAAACCCCGTTTAGCGAAATCTCAGATGTGATGGATGCGCGCATAGATGCTTTTTCAGAAATGTCAGTAGCTGAAAAACCCTTGCTATCGGTTGGCACTAAAAACCCGCGGATGCCCCCTGTTGAGTTTGTCTCTTCAGTTTGTGCCCACACTAAGGCAACATCAGAAATGCTGCCGTTGGTTATCCAAGTTTTTACACCGTTGATTTCCCAGTCTCCACCTTTTTGAACAGCGTTTGTTTTCATAGCAGCAGGGTTGCTACCAGCATCTGGTTCAGTTAGCCCAAAGCACCCTAGCGCATCTCCGCTTGCCATTTTTGGTAGCCATTCATTTTTTTGTTCCTCAGAGCCAAACATATAAATGCCATTCATGGTGAGTGAGCTTTGCACCGACACAAAACTTCTAAGCCCGCTGTCGCCGGCTTCTAGCTCACGGAGGGCAATTCCATAAGCCCTAGCTCGTGCCCCGCCCCCGCCATATCCATCAAGTGTCATCCCGAAAATTCCTAAGTTTGCCAAATCTTTCACCAAGTCAAGCTCAAATCGCCCTGCTTCATACCACGAGGCAATGTTTGGCAAGATTTTGTCTTCCACAAAACCTCTCACGCTATCTCTGAGCAAGATTTCTTCTTCGCTTAGAATGTCATCGATGTCTAGTAGGTCGGTGTCTTGAGTATTAGGGGGCATATTTCCTTCTTTAGTAATTTTAGGTTGCTCTATATTTTTTTGAAAATGCTTTTAAGCAGTGATTTTTTGAGTGGAAAATATTTACCAAAAATATGGTTTCAAATGCCTTTTTTGAGCATCAAGGAAATGATAATGAAAACAACAATTAAAAGATAGCCTACATTTAGCAGTAAAATTAAGATATGGCTGGAAATTTTAGCCCGTTTGAAAAGCTCACCCGTGCTGATTGGGAAAAGGCAGCACAGAAAATCACAGGTGGCAAAGCTACCGATGAAGCACTTTCTACTAGAACTTATGATGACATTATAATTAAGCCTCTTTATGATGAGTCAGATTTAGCATCGGTCAATAAAGATTTTTCGGCAGGCGAAACCTCTCCAGATTTATTTTGCCATCATAGTTTTTCTGCTGACAATGGCTGGGAAGTTCGCCAGAAGTTGGTGCTTGAAGAAAGCTTGACATCTCAAAAAATCACTGAAGAATTTTTGGCGCTTAAAAAGGAGGGGGCAGATGGGGTGTGGCTTGAATTTCTGGAGCTGCCAAACAAAAAAAGCATAAAAAAAATAATAAGTGAAGCTGAAAATATTGGCTTGAGTTTGTTTATTGATGCTGGGCCTTATGAATTTGAAGTGGCGCAGGCCGTTTTAGAGCAGTTGGAAAAGAGCAAGCCAAGAAATACCAAAGACAATTCAGTGGAAAATTCAAAAACAGACTTAAAAACTAGCTCAAAAATAAGTCCAAAAATAAATTCAAAGACAAATTCAAAAATAAGTCTAAATCTAGACCCACTAGGAACACTTGCTAGGTATGGGCAAATCACTAAAAACCCAGAGGAACTCTTGGAAATTTGGGCTGAAATTGCTAAAAAGGCATATATATATAACGCAGATATATATAACGCAGAAAATACACATATATATAATGTCATTCCGTTTGGGGTGGATGTGTCAATTTATGCTGAGGCTGGTGCCACTGAATCCCGCCAGCTCTCACTTGCCCTAAAAACTGCTAAGCAATACATTGATGCCTTATTAACTGATAGCACTGATTTCGCTGATGAGCCAAACATTGAGAAATATTTGCAGTTTGTGCCGTTGGAGTTTACATTTGCGGTTTCACCTGAGATGTTTAGAAATATTGCGTTCCTTAGGGCGTTTAGAGTGTGCTTTTCTAAGTTGCTTCAAGAAGAAGGAATTGCTAAAGAATCAGCAGATACATTAGCAGGCGAAACTCAGGTTCATGCAGTGTCTTCATCCTTTTATTTCACGGGAATTGACATTTGGAACAATTTGCTTCGTTCCACCAGTGCCTGTTTTGGCGCAGTCTTGGGAGGGGCAAATAGTGTTACCGTTCTACCCATAGATACCGTTTTGGAATCTGAAAACCCAGCATACAGAAGACTTGCTGCTAATGTTTCACATCTATTAAAGCGGGAATCTCATTTGGCAAGGGTTGGCGACCCAGCGTCTGGAAGTTTTTATTTGGAATCCCTTACTGCTGAGATGGCAAAGCAAGGCTGGGGGGAGTTTAAAGAGCTTGCCGAAGGCGACATGTTTTCATATTTAAAGAATGGAAAAATTCACAAAGCCATAGAAGATGATTGGCAAAATCAGTTATCAGACATTTCAAATGATAGAGGAGACACTGATGATAACAGCACTTCAAATGGCACTGCTTCAAATGGTAGGAAGGAAAAAATTATTGTCGGTGTAAACAAGTTTCAAGATGCTACATCTCAATCAAATGGTGGGGCACAAAATGAGAGTTCAAAGGCTAAACAGGGTTCTAGCGCCAAACAGGCAAAATCGCGACAACAATTTGAGCTGCCCCAAAATCCAGCTATAAGAATTGACCCACTTCAACCCAAACGCCGTTCTAAACACTTAGAGAAATAATTAAGCTAGCACCGAAACTCAAAAACAATGACAACTGAAACAACAACTCCAAAAACAGCAACCCCAGAAGGCATCCCTATCGCACAGAGCTATAACTCTTTGCCAGATGACTTCAGCAATTCCTATCCAGGTTCACCCCCATATCTTCGTGGCCCTTATGCCACGATGTATGCCACTTCGCCTTGGACTATCCGCCAATATGCAGGGTTTTCAACAGCTGAAGAATCAAATGCCTTTTACCGCAGAAACATAGCTGCAGGCCAAAGAGGTCTGTCGGTTGCATTTGATCTAGCCACTCATCGAGGCTATGACTCTGACAACCCCAGAGTGATGGGCGATGTGGGAATGGCAGGCGTAGCTATTGATTCCATTGATGACATGCTCACCCTGTTTGACGGAATCCCACTAGATGAGATGACGGTTTCTATGACAATGAACGGAGCAGTGCTTCCCATTATGGCGCTCTATATTTTGGCGGGCGAAAAAACAGGGGTTCCACCCGAAAAACTAGGTGGCACAATTCAAAACGACATCTTAAAAGAGTTTATGGTGCGAAACACATATATCTACCCGCCAGCAGGGTCTATGCGAATTGTCTCAGACATCTTTTCGTATGCCTCAAAAAACATGCCTAAGTTCAACTCGATATCAATCTCTGGCTACCACATGCAAGAGGCAGGAGCCACTGCTGATTTAGAGTTGGCATACACATTGGCAGATGGAATGGAATATATCCGCTGCGGGCTGGCAGCTGGGTTAGACATTGATGATTTTGCTCCACAGCTGAGTTTCTTTTGGGGGGTGGGAATGGATTTCTTTATGGAAGTTGCAAAGCTCAGGGCGGGAAGGCTTCTGTGGGCTGAGTTGGTCAGCCAGTTCAACCCCAAAAACCCAAAGTCGCTTTCTCTAAGAACGCATTGTCAAACGTCGGGATGGTCGCTGACCGCACAAGATGCCTATAACAATATTATTAGAACTTGTATTGAGGCAATGGCTGCCACACAAGGGCAAACCCAATCGCTCCACACCAACTCTTTTGATGAAGCACTGGCTCTGCCAACAGATTTTTCGGCACGGATTTCAAGAAACACACAACTCTTTTTGCAGCACGAAACTGACACCTGCGACGTCATTGACCCATGGGGTGGAAGTTATTTTGTAGAAACCCTAACCTGTGATTTGATTAAACGCGCCAAAGAACATATTGAAGAAGTTGAAGGGCTAGGCGGAATGACCAAAGCCATAGAAGCTGGAATCCCCAAAGCCAAAATAGAAGAAGCAGCTACTAAAACTCAAGCCCGCATTGAGTCTGGCGGCCAAGATCGCATTGGGCTAAATATTTTCCAGCCTGACCCAGAACACGACATTGATATTCCAGTTTTAAAAATCGACAACACCAAAGTGCGAACCGAACAAATTACCCGTTTGAAAAAATATAAGGAAGCTAGAGACATGAAGGCTCTTGAGGTCGCGCTTGAAAAACTTACTAAAGCAGCAGTTGATGTTAGCAACGGCAACCTACTTGAGTTGGCAGTTGATGCAGCACGACATGGAGCAACTGTGGGAGATATATCAGATGCACTTGAAAAAGAATTTGGTAGATATAGTGCCACACCTACAGTGATTTCTGGAGTATTTTTAGAAGGAATGGGTAAAAATAAAGATATGGAAACTATATCAGGTAGGGTAGAGGAATTTGCCAAGCGGGCCGGGCGCCGCCCGCGTATATTGGTTGCTAAGGTAGGGCAAGACGGCCACGACCGCGGACAAAAAATTGTAGCAAGTGCTTATGCAGATATGGGTTTTGATGTAGATGTTGGCCCATTGTTTCAAACTCCAAAAGAAGTCGCTCGCCAAGCCATTGAAAACGATGTTCACATCGTAGGAATTTCTAGCTTGGCAGCTGGGCATTTGACTTTAGTGCCAGCCCTTATTGAGGAGCTTAAAAACTTAAATCGCGAAGATATTTTGGTGATTGTGGGAGGTGTCATCCCCCAAGACGACCAAAAAACTTTGCTTGACATGGGGGTTGATGCAGTGTTTCCTTCTGGAACAGAAATTGCTCAAGCTGGGCGAGAATTGCTTGACCTATTAGAAAAATAACCAGCAAAAAGTTAAGTGGGAAATTCAAAAAGGCGCGATATAAAGCAGCTTGCTTCTGCTGTCATATCAGGGGATAGAACGTCAGTCGGGCAAAGCCTCACATTGGTAGAAAGCACTAATCCATCTGACCGAGAAGATGTTGGGCAACTACTTGAAAGCCTTTCTGAACATACTGGCGATTCATTGAGAATAGGGGTGACTGGAATTCCTGGGGCGGGGAAGTCAACGCTCATCAACGTTTTAGGCAAGCAACTTGTAGAAGATGGTTATAAAGTTGCAGTGTTAGCAGTTGACCCATCATCTTCAAAAAGTGGTGGCTCTATATTGGGAGACAAAACACGGATGGAAGATATTGCAAATTTGTCAGAGGTGTTTATTAGGCCGTCACCTACTGATGGGGCATCGGGGGGCATAACTCGCGCAAGCCGAGAATCAATTGCTGTTCTAGAGGCTGCTGGGTATGACATTGTCTTTTTAGAAACCGTAGGGTCAGGGCAATCTGAGTTGAAAGCAGCAGATGTAGTTGACATCTTAGTGCTGGTTGCAATCCCTGGAGCAGGTGATGAACTGCAAGGCATTAAACGTGGAATAATGGAGTTGGTTGATATGGTGCTGGTCAATAAAGTAGACATCAACCCAGAAGCCAAAGTAAAAGCAGCGGTCAACGACTTTGTAGCTGCCTTGCACTTGCTTCATACAAAAGATCCAGTTGTGCTTCCAGTTAGTGCTACAACTGGCACAGGCATAAAAGAAGTGGTAGAAGTTTTTACAAGTCAAAAGGCTGAGTTGGAAAACACTACTTCTAAGCGAACCGAACAAAAAGTGAAGTCTCTAGGAGAGTTAATTGAGCGAACCCTACTTGAAGAAAAACTCAACAGCCCCGAATCTCAAAAGCTATTAAAAAAACTTGAGGGGAAAATTGCAGCTGGGGAGCTAACCCCAACTGAGGCAGCACAAAAGTTTTTCGAAAAGAGCTAGTTTTTAATTTGGAATTTCAGCGAATTTAATCTAATGTTTTTATAGTGGTGAATTTGTTTGCACACAAAAGAGACTTGAGAAGACAAAATAAAAATGAGGAGTTGTCCCGTGGTGTGCGGCGAAGTAGTGGCGCCTATGAATTAGTGGTTGCTGCAGTGCTAATGGGGCTTCTAGGTTTTGGGCTTGATCTCTGGTTGGGGTTGCTTCCCATTCTTACGATTGTTCTGGGGCTGATAGGGTTCATTGGTGCCAGCATCTCAATCTTTTATCGCTACAGAGAGGCAATGAATAAAGAATTGATGAATAAGGGGTTAATGAATAAAGAGCCAGTGGGGCACCAGCGATGAGCCTATTTACTACAAGCATTCCAGGCCCCCAACCAGTTGCGCAAGTGGCGAAAGATATTATCCGCCGTGGGCTTATTGTTGGACCATTGCTTCTTATAGTCGGAGGCTCAATCTGGGGGCTGGCTGGACTATCGTCTACGGCATACGGCATTGGATTGGTGCTTGTGAATTTTGCTATGGCAGCAGCATTCATTACATATACTTCACGGATATCTTTAGGTTTGTTGATGGTAAGCGTGATGTTTGGATTTTTGATTCGGCTGGGGCTAATATTTCTTGCATTCTGGTTGGCAAAAGACGCAGGATGGATGCACCCGATTGCACTAGGGATGACTATTATCGTCACTCATTTGGGGTTATTGGTATGGGAGCTTAGATTTGTATCAGCCAGTTTGGCATATCCCGGCTTGAAACCAAAGAAATCAAAATTTGGCAAAAGTAGCTGGAATTTCAGAAAGCAAAAAGGTGATAGCAAGGTAGAAATATTAGACGAACGAGAGACAAAAGAGAGCGTGAAAAATGATTAGGGCAGCTATTGAATTCCCACCTATTGAAAATATCGTTGAGTGGCCTAATTTTCTATTTGATGGAAATAGCCTTTTAGGTTTCAACAAAATTGCCCTCATCTCTTTGATTGCCATATTGGTTCCAACCATTTTATTTTTGGTGGCTGGAAGAACCCCCAAACTTGTTCCTAGTGGCGCTCAATCATTTGCTGAGGGAATAGTTCGGTTTGTAGAAACTCAAGTAGCTCGGCCAGGAATCGGCCCTGGCTATGAGCCATATCTTCCCTTGCTGATATGTTTTTTCTGCTTCATTTCCATTGGCAACCTTTTTGAAGTCATCCCATTTTTCCAAATGCCAGCAAATGCTCGAATGGCTGGACCGTTAGTTTTAGCAATCGTGGCATATTTATATTTCATTGGGGTTGGCATGAAAAATAATGGACCACTCAAATACTTGAAGGCTGTGGCATTCCCTTCTGGGGTGCCTAAGTTTATGTACATTTTGGTAACTCCCATTGAGTTAGTTTCCACATTTTTGGTGCGCCCGTTCAGCCACGCTATCAGGCTTTTTGCCAATATGTTGGCAGGGCATATCTTGCTGGTGAGCTTTAGCGTTTTGTGTATAGCAGTTTGGTCGCTTCAATTCACAGCGGTTTTGGAGGTGCTTACATTCCCTGGGCTTATTATCTTTACGGCGTTTGAGGTTGGAGTTAGCTTCATTCAGGCATTTGTATTTTCAATACTGGCAGCTGTATACATTGGAGGTGCACTTCACCCAGAACACTAAATGGAAAATAAACAAAAACTAAACCAAAACAAACAAAAACTAAACCAAAACAAACAAAAACTAAATCAAAAACAAATAAAAACAATTAAAAGGAGAGAAAAATGAGCTTAACAGCAACAATAATCGCACAAGCCGCACAAGTCTTAGACAAAGCTGGACAGCAAACTGCTAACGCAGCTACTGGTGCTGGTTTTGCCTATGGGTTGGCAGCAATCGGGCCGGGCATCGGCATTGGATATTTGGTAGGGCAGGCCGTTCAGGCAATGGCTCGTCAACCAGAATCTGCAGGACAGGTTCAAACCACGATGTTTCTAGGCATCGCTTTTACAGAGGCATTGGCACTTCTGGGGTTTGTTGTATTCATCATGTTGAAATTTGTCTAAGCAAAAATGACTGTACTTCAGATTGCCGAGACAACAACTGATACCACCGAAACGGTGGGCGTAGCTGAAAGCACTGGCTCAGATGATTCACCGAACCCAGTTCTTCCTGCTTCAAACGAAATCTTTTGGTCGGCAGTGTTTTTCTTATTGTTT
>JAHRAM010000027.1 GCA_020027305.1 Acidimicrobiia bacterium
CTTCTAAAAAGCCTCTGGACTTATGCAAATAATATCCAGGCTTGGAAATCTCAACTATCTGAGTGGTAATAAGGGCAACTTATATTATGGAATATAAATAATACTAGATTTTTTGAAATTTGCCTAATTTGGCAGGGATGAGAAAAGTGGAAATGGGAAACTCGGTGAAAAAACAGAATTTTAAACAACGACTAGCCCAATATAATAACTAGCCACTTTGTAAGGGCAAGAACTAGGTTCTTAACGCTTACGCTTTTTACGGCTTTTGCGATTTTCGTAACTTACCAAGCCAGTGGGGCTGATGTGAACTTTTTTGGCGTTTAGTTCTTGGAGTTGTTTGACACTTCTTATTTCCATTTTCTCTATCATAGCCTTATTTAGAGAAGCAATCTGTACATACTGATACGCTCCCATTTGTGTAGTTGACTGAACTTTCCAAATTATCCTTTTGCCATCCTCACCATCAACTTCAATACAATCATTCTTGCTAAGATACATAATTAATTTTGCGGCAGGATGTGGTTTAAAAGTTTCACCAGGTTGAAAATCAAACTTGTTTGCAAAAAAACTTCTAACTATAACTCCTTCCCATTTGCCTGCCATATGGTGTCCCTCTGGATATTCGTAAATTTCTACCCCCCAATTGTTATCTGGTTCATATGCCTTATATATTTTCCCACCATTATCTCGCATTGGGATAACAGTTGAATTTTGTAAATAGCGAACTTTTTTAATTTTTGGATTCTGTGAATTCGCAAATTTTATAACACCATCAATTTTTTTCTTTTTATATACTTGCATGATTTTTTTGCGCAAATTAATATCTCTGATTGTTTCTATTTTCTTTATAGTGTCAAACCATCCAATTTCACGGCGCCACACTACCTGATATAGTCCCATTTTGCCCTCCATCACATAATACGGGAGACCTTTTTCTTTTGCCATTTTTTTCACAGCATCATACCCGCCAGATTTCAGAGCTGCAGAAAATTGCTCTCGCAATTTTTCATTCAAGATTCCATCAATTTCATTTTTTAATACATTTAAATTATTGTTTGGCTTCCATACCAATCCTTTGAATAATTTCTTTTGCTCTTCGGAGAAGGCCTCAATAATTTCATCGGGATTAAAAGTAATATTATATGCTGTCTCATTATGCAATTGCCCATCCGTTACCGAATAAAGGAATTTGCCTCGTTCATCTTTCTCTAAGCTCCTAGGTAATGTCTTTTTCTTAACTCTGTGTGAAACAATTATGGAATCTACAATTGTTTCCACATCTTTGTTGAAAGTTGCATATGGAATAGAAAACCCTTCCAGAAATCTACGAGAGCGCAACTCTTCTCCCTTGCGGGCGGCTTTGGCAAACCCAGCTAACATGGACCTTGTTGTCAACCCAACAACAATTGCATCTATCGCATGGTGGCGATGGTCATCACGATTTTTAACCCTTGATTTTTTTACGCTTTTGTTTGTTTTATTCTTACTTAATTTTTGCAATACCTCATTAAGCCCCCATTCATTCCTCAAGTCGAAAGTTTGTTGCCCCGTAATAACATCTATCTTCCCATCTTCACAAATCCCCGACAAATATGCTTTCGCAAGCTTTCCAATATATCTTGTGTCATTTAAATGTCTATCTGGAAATTCACCTTCTTCCTTCAGTTTCTCCAATGCATCTGGATAAAATTTTCTTGCCTTTGAAAAGTCTCTTTTTTCATATTTTCTTTTGCTACTACCTCTTTTCTTACGCGGCACGATTTTTGAATATTTAATATCTTCTGCTCGTTTTAAAATTTCATCCCAATTATAACCATTGGAGCTATTTTTAAAAGCTTCATATGGTGTTTGGTTTTTCTTGTATCGGTTGGCCTCTCGAGTACAAAGTACTTTATTCGCCAAACTATCATCAGCATAAACACTGCGAGGTATTATGTGATCTATTTCAAATTTTGCACTAAATATTTCACTAGCTCCAATTCTTTTCCCCGAATAGGGGCAAAATCCCTTCTGCTGTTTCCACAATTTATACTTATCAATATCTTCTTTTGCCGCACTTTTTATACCATGCTTATCCCTAAGTATGTTTTTTATTTTTTTGTTCTCCTCACGATTTTTATCTTGAAGTGCCTTTAGCTCCCGCCTTGCTGCTTTTGTAATTGGTAAATCTCTTGCCAATTCAATTGCAATTGAATTGGGGTAGCCATATCTTTTATTTATTAACTCATTTACCACCTTCCTAATTTGATTTAATGAAATATGAACCGTTGGATTTGTAACCCCACCATAAAATTTAAGATCGTCACTATCCTCTTTGTTTCCAGTGCCAGGGATAATATACCCACCGCCTAAAAAATTCTCAACAAAATATTTCCCGTAGTAAGGAAGGCTCGCAAGTATTTCGCCAGCCTGCTCCTCCTCACCGAGCTCCGCTTTGAGTTCTTGTGTTGCACCGTATTGACTAATATATTTAGACTGCATTTTCTCAAGTAAATATCTAGCAGCTTTGAGAGAAATATTTGCAGTCCCCTTAGGCAATTTGGCAAAGTCGCTAAGACAATTTAGCACTTGAGCTTCAGTTAGCTTATAATCATTTTTTATAATATCAATAACCTCGACATCGTCAAGCTCTTCATTTTTATCTGTTTTTTCGACAGATTTTTTCTCCCCAATAAGAAGCTCAATAAAGTCGTCTTGTTTTTCTACGCCCCACTTAAACCATTGTTCGCCTACATGACTCTCTTGAGACATAATACGAGATGTTAAATTTCCTTGAAAATATTTTTCACCGCTTAATTCAAAATTTAATTGAATATTGCCATCTATAATATCGCTTTTTATCAAAGAATCTTTTACTTTTTTTACAATTACTGTTCCATCAGCTTTCGGCTGTTCAAGCAAATCTACAACTATATCTCTGGCTTCTTTAAGTGTGTCCTCAAGCTCTTTATCGCTCTTATCTTTTTTGTCCGTACACAACCATTTTCGCTTACTATTGCCTTCTAACCAATTAATATTTCCCACCGTTTGATAAATTTGATACCTTTGAAAACTTGGAAGCATTCTAAAAGTGCGATCTTCGTCTGGGAAAAAGCTGCACTTCCCTCTTACTTGGGGCTTTAGCGGGCGTTGATAAAATATTATGGATTTTATTTTTTTGTAAGCAGAATCAGTCAATTCTGGACTGTACTCTTTTTGGGCATTCCATATTTTTTCAAATTCATCTTCATATATTTCACGAGTTGGATACACTTCGTATAGCTTCCCATCCTCTGTTGGTTTCGCCCGTGTCGATAAAATTTCTTTTTTATTATTTTTCCTTTTTTCCCACAAGAAACTTCCGTATGTTAAATTTGGTTGACCTCGCAATTCATCAATTGCTTCTTCTTTGTCCTTGTATTTTTTCAACCCCATTGCTTTTAAAAGTTCTCTCACAGAATCAGAAACCATTCCTACTTCAGCCGTGTCGGTATCCTTTCTATTGCTTTTAAATCCTCTTCTTTGATTTAAATGGAGCAATATCCTGCTAATTTCATATGGCTCTAGTTCTTCAGTCAATGCTTTAGCCCTTAGTTCCAAGGGATTTTTTCTTTGGAGTTCTTTTTGCTCGCTTTTGTCTTCTGGGAACAACTTTGCTTTTTTTAATTGATTACTTAACAGTGATTGACGTTGTTTAAAACGATCGCGACGTCGACGAGCAGCGCGAGCATCCGTGCGATGAGACTTTAAGGTAGCATCACTTGTGTCGCTGTCATAGCCATCACTGAAAATTCGCACCCCAGCATCTCTAACCTTCTTAGGTTTTCCCTTGTCATCAACTTCAATAACTGCCCAACCAAGAGAATTGGTGCCCACATCTAAACCCAATCGATATTTAAAATTCTCTCCCCTAACTTTATTCTGCACTCCACTTTTGGTTGCCTTACTTGCTTTTTTGTTTGTCATTTTTAAGCCTTTCCTTAAATTAATAAATATTTCAAAATACTTAATTTACTATTATTTATAGTATGATGTAGGGGTAAGACAA
>JAHRAM010000066.1 GCA_020027305.1 Acidimicrobiia bacterium
CACTGCTTATATATTACATTCGCATGTAAACAATAATTATAGATTTTCATAAATAGGGCAGGAATAAAATATATTTCCCTATCAAATAACTTATTTTGCGACAAGCAAGATATTAAGAGCTGCTGAAAGCGATGAAAATACCTAAACATATCAAACTTATTTAACTAGGAATAACAAGCCCGTTGGCGATTGGGTCGTCTGTGATAATGAGTCCGCCCAAGACATCATGCCCGCTGAGTTTAATCATTCGCTTGTCAAATGTTTGCAGGTAGCTTGCCCCAGCTAAGATTGCAGTAGCTATACATTCAGAATCGTTTTTAAATTTAAGGGTTGAAATATTGAATACCTGACGAATATATACAGCAAATACAGCAATGTCTTGAATATCTAGATATGCCTGATGCTCGCTTATGAACTGCTCGAATCTAGTGACAGCAGATGGATACTCCTTCATCGTCACCTCTGTTTTAATTACATCTGGCACGACTAAGCTCAGCACGCCGCTATCTATCGCCTCATATATAGGCTTTATTTTTTGGAGTTGCTCTTGTGTAGCATCTCCAGTAGCTCCTTCAAACCAATATATTGCAGTATTAGCGTCCCAACAAATTAACTCACTCAATAAATTCACCGAGGCTGATGGAGCGACCTTCTAAGATACGTTCTTCAACCGTTTTATAACCTGGTTCTCCTTTTCTTGGAATCACTTGCGAGGAGTTTCCCCCTTCGTTGTGAATGATAGGGTTATGGATAAAAAGCCCATTAGAAGATAAGGACTCGATAGAGCGAGCATGAACTTTGTCTGGGAATCTACGGCCATTCTCATAGAGGAAACAACCAGATATATGTGTATACTTTTCGTTCTCTAGTTCTGCTTTTAAATCATCTAATATATCAATATCAAATGTGCATTTGATGGTTTCACCCGGATTTGGGATTGCTGAAAAAAACATAAAGTATTTTTCGTCAACGTTAATTTCACGAACTCTTCCGCTAATAGAACTTACATCGTTATAGTCGTCTGGATTTATATCATCAAGTAAACCTCTATCTATTTCAGGCATAAGAATTGAATAATATGTCTGCCAATGGTAAGGTTCGGCCTCTGTGTGCCACAGCCTATGGTCGATAATGCCAGCTTCTGGTTTAAGCCACATAGCTTCCATAGCAAAAAATGCCGTAATCCAGTCAAGATTGTCGTCACCATATAAATCAAAAACTTTATTGATAACTTTCATAGATTTTTCACAAAGCTCAGGAGCAGAGTCTGGAATTTCTATTGGTTCCAACCTCTTATAGTCTCTGAACTTATGATACACAGCACGGATAATGGGGCCGTGTTCCCATGCTTCAATAGGGTCGCTGAAAAGTAGCTCCCTATAAAAAGCCATATGCCAAGCTTGGCAATAAAAAAGAAGTTTTTGGAGTTTAAGGTTTACAATTTCCCTATCTTGTTTACAATTGACTAAAATCCAATCAGCAATTTGGGTAGCACAATATTTCGCACCAAACTTCTCAGTTGCTTCTTCAACCTTTTTCGAAACTTGATGCGCACTTGTGCTCTCAGTTTTTTGTTCCATTAAACTCACTGCTTATATATTACATCTCGCAGTAAACATTAAATATAAATATAGTAAATGTATAGATATGGCTACCGCTAAAGCAGTTTTCTTAGCGGCTTAATAAAATGCCTACAATACTATGTTTTGTTTGGTGATGCCTTTTTTTGATTATCCCTTTTTGGGGTCTCTTTTTTGTTTGTGTCTTCCTTTTTAGAAGCTGTGCTGGAGCCTTTTTCGTTGTTTGCGTTGTTTGCGGTTTTTCCCTCTTTTGCGCCTTTTGCCTCTTTCCCCTCTTTTGTCTCACCTGTATTCGCCTCTTCTTTTGCCTCTGATGATTTCGCTTTTGAAGCTTGCTTGGCACTATCTGTTTTATAAAACCCTTGACCTTTAAATATAATGGCAGGGGCTGAAAAGATTTTTTCAACCTTTCCTTTGCCAGGCGCGCTACAAGATTTTTCAACCTTTTCTTTAGGGCAGACCGAAAGACGATCTTCAGAAAACGACTGAATTATGTCAAAATTTATGCCACAGGTTTGGCAATGATACTCATATGTCGGCATGAGGCTAAATTTTATTTTGAAGACTAAAAAATTACAACTTCAAACCTACAATTAGGTTATGAACTATTGGTGGCTCCTTACAATCGTAGCCTATCTCATCGGCAGTTTCCCCACGGGCAGATTTGTGGGGTCACTTGCTGGGCATGACCCTACCAAAGAAGGCTCTAAAAATCCAGGGGCTACAAATGTCTATCGGGTAGCTGGTTATCAAGCCGGGGCAGCTGTTTTGATATTTGACATTATCAAAGGAGTCATACCCGTTCTTGTAGCTGTGCTTGTTAGCCAAAGAGATGTTGCTGTAATATGTTCGGCATGTTGTGTAGTCGGGCATATCTTTCCAATATTTTCTGGCTTTAAGCGAGGAGGAAAAGGCGTTGCTACATTTGAAGGTGTTAGCCTTCCGCTGAACCCAATTCCTGCTTTGGTTGCTCTTGGTGTGTGGGTTTTAGTTTTTGTGCTTCGAATAAAAAAGCCTATGGAGCGAAGTTCATTTGCTGCCCTCATAGCAATGCCAGCTTTGCTGGTTGCAACAATTCTTATTGGCCGACCAGCGTTAGAGATATGGGTTTGTGCAGGGCTGGTAGTTCTTTCAACAATCATGCACAGAAAAAACATTTTGCGAATTATCAATTCCTTTGGTAAAAACAATAACAAGGAATGATAAGTTGAACAACTTAAAAAAATCGCTGCCACACAATATCTTGAAAAATAAAAAGACAAAACAAAAATAAAATAAAGCAAATGGAACAAAATCATGCTTGACCTAGAAACAGCACAAAAGCAGGTGCTTGAAATATGTGAGCGATTGACACCTCAGGCATACCCACTTGCAGATGCTCTTGGATGTGTCTTGGCTGAAAAACAAATTGCACAATTTGAAGTTCCACATTTTGACAACACCGCAATGGATGGATTTGCCCTCCGTGCTGAAGACACAAAAAATCCCCCAACCACATTAAAGATAGCTGGAACAATTCTGGCAGGAGATAAACCAACTTCACTTCCCTCAGTAAACAGCTCAAAAATGTCAAACAATTTAAAAAGCAATTCCAAAATAGACAAATTAAAAAATGGGGCTACAGAAAATGACAGCATAAAACATGCGACCACTAACTATGCAATGAAAATAATGACTGGGGCACCAATACCCAAAGGTGCTGATGCCATTATTGAGGTGGAAAAAACAAAAGAGGATGAAACTGGCTTTGTAGAAATTGCCGAAGAGGTAAAAGAGGGCAACTATATAAGACGGGCAGGAGAAAACATTTCAAAAGGTCAAGTCATCATTTCTAAGGGAAAGATTTTAACCCCAGCTATGCTGGGCGTATTAGCCAGCCAGTCAATCTATGAAGTCTCAGTTTTTCCAAAGTGCAGAGTTGGTGTTGTCAGCACTGGAAGTGAACTGATGGAAGGAAGCAAAAACCTGCCCGCTGGCAAAATTTTTGACTCCAACCGCCACATATTGCTATCCCTAATTGAAAAGGCGGGAATGGAACCAGTGGATCTAGGCATTATAAATGACAAAGAGTCAGCTATTTTGAAAGCAGTTGAGAAAGCATCAAAATTCTGTAATGCCTTAATCACCAGCGGTGGGGTTTCTATGGGAGATTTCGACTTTGTGAAAAAGGTGCTGACTCAAAATAAGGGTTCAGCCATTCAAGTCGCCATCAAGCCATCTAAGCCATTGGCATTTGGGCGATTTGATAATATGGTGATTTTTGGGCTACCAGGAAACCCAGTTTCGGCTTTGGTGTCATTTGAACTTTTTGCTCGACCAGGGCTGAGAAAAATGTCAGGATTTAAAATGCTTGAGCGACCACGATTTGATGCCGTGGCAGCTGCTGACTTCAAAAGAGAACCAGATGGGAAAACTCATTTCGCTCGAGTTAAATGGAAGTGGAAAAATGGAACATATAAAGTCAAGCCAGTTGAAATGCAAGGCTCACATCAGCTACAAGGATTAGCAGAAGCAAACGGGCTTGCCATAATTGAAGATGGCAATGGCGTAACCACAGGAGAAGCCATAAAACTAATCTGTTTAGATTAAAGAGTTTAGCGAAATGGGGTTGCTAAAAACACTAAAGCTACAACTCCCAGCAAAACACGTTCTAAAACAAATGGTAGAAATCCAAATTTCTCAAGCAATTTGGTTAAGGTCTTGAGCGAAAACCATCCAACCACGCCAGACACCACCATTCCAATCAAAAAGCCATCGCGCATATTTGATGGAATACCTGAAAACCCACCGATATCAATAAATTTATACGCCGCTGCCCCAACAAGTATTGGCAGAGCCATAAAGAAGGCAACCCGTATGGCAGATGCCCTATTAAACCCACGCGCCCTTGCTGCAGTTGCAATCACTCCAGAGCGAGAAACCCCAGGCATTAAAGCAGCTGCTTGAGCTATTCCAAAAAGCACACTTTCAAATGGCGTGAGTTTTTCAATTCCCTTTTTGGTCGGAAACCAAACATCAACCACAAGTAGCAGAATGCCAAATGAAATGAGCAACATAGACATCACCCAGATGCTGGATTCTAAATCGTTAAACACAAATACCCCCAAAAGCACCGCTGGAATTGTGGCAAGCCCGATACCTCCCACAAACTTGAGCGACTCTAAATCTCTACGAAATATTTTTGCAGTAAGCAAAACAATATCTTTTCTAAGGTAAACCAACAAGGCAAGGGCTGTTCCTAGATGGAGCGCCACATCAAAGGCCTTCTTCAGGCTCTCATCGCCGCCAAAATCATCCCAACCAAGCAGCCACTGGAAAATCCTCAAATGGGCACTTGAAGAAACTGGGAAAAATTCTGAGATTCCTTGAATGATGCCAAGCACCAAAGAATGCAAAATAGACATTGGGCTAAATTTTAATCGCCTGAAATTGTGACGTCTTTAATTAGCAGAGAAAGGCCTGAGGAATTCATTGGGAGCCACTCAATATCTGACCCGACCTCTTCAATGTTAAGGAGCATTCGCTGGAGGGTGGAGCTAACAATAAACTCACGAATTGGGCCAGCCAGCTCCCCATCTTTAACCAGCAGCCCTTCTGCCCCAGTTGAAAAGTCTCCACTAATTGGGTTGACCCCAGAATGAAGACCAGAAACTCCTTGAACCAAAACACCACTTTTCAAACCAGAGATAAGCTCAGACTGTGCTTTTTCGCCAGGCGTCAGACTAAGCGCCATACATCCCACCGCTGGTGTAGAACTATAGCCCCTGACTGCTGAGCCAGTTGAAACCGTTCCCAGTCGAGAGGCAGTGTAAGAATTGTGAACAAACTTTTCTAGCACGCCATCTTTAATCAAGCTATTTTTTCTAGTGGCAAGCCCTTCCCCATCTATTTCGGTAGCAGATGGAGCTTTAATATTTATAGGGTCGTCTGCTAAATTCACGCAATCAGCGGCCACAGATTCTCCCATTCGATTAGCAAACAGCGACCGTTGTTTAGCCACGGCTTCTCCAGATAAAGTTCCACCAATAATGGAAAGAAGCTGAGCCGTCACCCACGGGTCAAGGATTACATCTGTCGTAAAACTATCTGGCTTTTTTGCCCCTAGCAGTCGAGTTGCTCTTTCCACTGAATCGCTGGCAGCTTTTTGGTAATCAAGCTCATCAATATTTCGCCCCACCGAGTAGCCAAACCCAGTTTCTGTTTCTCCATCTTGGCTTGCTAGGGCATAAGTCATTAAATGGCATGAGCTGTCTTTTGCAGTTTGTGATATTCCATTAGTAGAAGCAATAGCAGCAGCCGAAAAATTGTCGCTATATTCTGCTGTTTCAACCCCAATAATTGCAGGGTGCCCCTCAAGCACTGAAGCCTCTAGCTTGGTGGCAAGCTCAATCTTTTTTTCGCTTCCAACCGAAAGCAAGGATTCATCTACCAGTTCAAGTGGAGTTCTGTCAACCCCGTCTGGAACCGCTAGCTTCAAATGCTCATCTTGGGTGCCAAATGAAACATTGTCTCTAGCTTCTGAAACTACCCGCTTGAGCATTGCTTCTTCTAGGCTGCCAGCATAAGCAAACCCTTGCCGATGGTCTTTTATTATTCTGACTCCAACCCCTTGGCTGTCGGCTGTGGTGTGGGATTCCACTTCGCCGTTGTAGACACGAACTTCTGATTCTCTGGAATCAACTACTACAACTTCAAGCTCTTCATCGGGGGTAGCTTCACCCACTAGCCATTCGGCAATTTTTAATAGGTCCAAGTTTCTAGGGGTAAATTATTGTGCTGTTCCGCCCACGGTCAAGCTGGTGACTCTAAGTGTGGGAGTTCCATCGCCAACTGGAACGCCTTGCCCATCCTTTCCACAGGTTCCAGGAGAACCAAACTTAAAATCATTTCCCAAAACGTCAATGTTGCAAAGCACTTCTGGACCATTGCCAATTAGATTTCCATCTCGAATTGGGTCGGTCAGCTCGCCATT
>JAHRAM010000125.1 GCA_020027305.1 Acidimicrobiia bacterium
AACAATTAAGAAAAATTAATCACAACAATTAAGAAAAATTAATCATAACAATTAAACAAACAGCGAAAAGCAAACAAAGAAAAACAAAAGAATAGGAGAAAAAAATGGCAAGCAAAACAAACAGCAATCCAATGAGCTATGAGGGCAAAAATGTTGTAGTGACTGGCGGTTCATCGGGGGTGGGGGATGCCCTTGTGAGCCTTCTTAAAGATTTAGGAGCCAGCGAAATCACCGTGCTTGATCTGAATGAGCCAAAAGCACCCGCCGACAATTTCATTGAGTGTGATATGGGCGACCCAGAATCAATCGATAAAGCAGCCGACCAGATTAAAGAGCCGCTGAATGTGTTGTTCAACAATGCTGGCATCGCTGCTAACTTCCCAGCCGAGCAGGTGATGCGCGTGAATATCATGGGCTTGATTCGCCTCACGAAAGCACTGGTTCCAAAAATCCCAGCAGGTGGGGCGGTTGTAAACACTGCTTCCATTGCTGGAATGAACTGGATAGCTCACCAAGCAAACATTCTTGAGTTCATCACCATTGACGATTGGGATAAACAAGTCGAGTGGGTTCAAGGGCACGCTGAAGAAATCGCTGACGGCTATATGTATTCCAAAGAGTGCCTTCAGATTTTCACGATGCATCACGCTAAAGAACTAATGTCAAGTAAAATCAGAATTGCTTCTGCCTGCCCAGCCCCGATTGACACCCCGCTTTTGGATAAGTTCAAAGAGACAATGGGCGAACAAGTCATCGACTGGACAACCAACCAAGCCACAGGAGAATATGTCACCTCAGGCGAAGTGGCAAACCTGCTGGCATATTTGGGAAGCGATGCTGCCTCATATATAAGTGGCGCCAATGTCAATATTGATGCTGGCTTCCAAGGTGGGGTTACCACTGGAACGGTTGATTTTTCCACTATGGAGGCTTGATTTCGCTAAATCAATACTTAAGCAAAACTTATAGATTGTATAAGTTTCTTAAGTTTTCCTAATATGTGATTTTGCCCTATTTTTTGACGGGCGGGGAGTTGGCTGAAGGCTAGTGGAGTCTATTAGTTGTTGCCAAAGAGTTCGTTCTTGAGCTGAACCCGTAAAGTTTTGCCAGTTGGGTCACGTGGAATTTCATCTATGAAATTTATTCGGCGTGGCACCATATTGGAAGCCAGCTTTTCTTGACAGGCTTTATTGATGGCATCAGCTATCTCAGCTTGGGTAGATTCTTCACCACTAGATTTTTTGCCCGCCACAATAAATGCCACAGGTTGTTCGCCTCTTATTTCATCGGGGCCAGCCACAACGGCAGCATCCAAAACTCCGTCAATCTCAAACAGCACTGCTTCAATTTCTGCTGGGTAGATGTTTACTCCAGCCGACACAATCAGTTCAGCTGTTCTGCCAGATATGAAGAGATAGCCGTCTTCATCTAAATAGCCGATGTCGCCCACCCCAAACGACCCATTTGAAAGATATGCTCGGTCGGTCTTTTTGTCGTCATTCATATATTTGAAATATTTTCCAGTGGGGTGGTGGAAATAAAGCGAACCGACTTCATTTGGGCCGAGCGATTTCAGTTCGTCATCTACCACATCAACTTTCATATTGCCGATGGGCAGCCCTACTGTGCCAGGCTTTTTTGCCCAGTCATCTGGTGAGGCAAAAGTCATTCCACCCTCGGTGAAACCATAATATTCTGAAAAAATCGGCCCCCACCAATCAATCATTTCTTGTTTTACTTTAACTGGGCAGCCTTCCCCTCCGTGTAACACTGTCGCCAGATTTGAAGGGTCGATTGCTGCCCGCTCACTTTCAGGAAGCGCCAGCAGTTGTCGAAACATTGTCGGAACCATTATCGTGGCGGTCACACCTTCTTTTAGCCAGCCAGCAAATTTATCAGCCGACCACTTGGCAACTATTCGCATAGGAGCTCCGCCAAAAAGTGCCCCGATGCCAAATGTAGAAGGTGCTCCGTGAAACATTTGAGAAACCATAAGGTGCCAGCCGTCTGTTGGAAGGTTTAGAGCGCTTGCCCCGATAGCATTTTGCTTTGCCCATTGCTCAAATGTCACTTCTACATCAAAAACTCGGCTCACGCCCTTTGGTTTTCCAGTGGTGCCAGAAGTGTAAGGAATGCGATAGCCCCTTCCGCCCACTGGCAGTGGTTCATCGCTCTGCTGATTTAGCCAGTTCTCAAAACCGTCATCAACATCAATGACTGGGAGACTTGCCGCTTCGGCCGCCAGTTTAGCTTCGGCAATATCTGTGATAATTGCTTTTGAGCCAGCATCTTTAAGCAAATATGAAATCTGGTCTTTTGTCCAGTTGGTTTTAATGGGGGTTTGGGTGAACCCAGCTCGAATAGTTGCCAGATAGCTTTCTAAAAACTCGCTTCGGTTAGAAACCACGATGGCGATGTGGTCGAATTCCAAAAGCCCTAGCTCCATTAGCCCACGCCCTAAAGCTGAAACTCGGCGGTCTAGCTCTGCCCAACTTAGCTCTTTGAAGTCATCTCTAACAGCGGGGGAATTAGGGTCTTGGCCTGCTAACTCTGCCAATGAAATAAATTTTTGTGCTGTCATAAAATTTGTGTCATAAAATTTGTGTCATAAAATTATTGTCATAAAATTTGTGAGTTCAAATGTTGCCAAGCATAAAAGATGTAGGGTTAGACATAATGCTGAGCATAATAATGAGTGTGCTTATTTAAAAGTATATTTGTTGGCGAACTATTTTTCTTCAGGGAGCATCTGGTTGATTTCATCAACTTGAAGTTGAATAAAAAGCCCCTCTGCTTCTGCCGTCAAGGTATCTCCGTGATAAAGCTCGGCGTTGGTATATATCTTACGGTTTTCCACCCTGTCAATCCACGCCTCAAAAACGATGTCTTCATTGAGCGGGGTAGGCTTTCTATATTTAGTTGTCAGACGAACGGTCGGGCCAAAAGTTTGGTTCATAGCGTTTGCCACCGTCATTATTTGGTCAAAATATGCTGCGATAAATCCGCCGTGCACACATCGGGGCGGACCCTGATAAAGCGAGGAAAAATTAGCAAAGCCTTTGGCACGAGGTGGCTCCCATGCAAAAGTCATTGGCAGAGATAGCGGGTTGAAATCTCCAGAGATTGCATCATAGGGGAACATATCATCTAACTCGATCGCCAACTGCTCGGGAGGCTTTTCAAAACTCGGTCGCCCACGATAAGGCTTGAAGTCGTCTTCGCCCTTGAGCGCTTCCATCTTTTTTGTTAGCGCTTCAACATCTTTTGTCAGCACAGCAGTTTCTTCGGCAGAAAAAACTCCAAGCATTGTTAGGTGGTTCAATCGCCTAACGGCACGGGCTAAATCTCGAAGCTCTTCAGGGCGGTGAGTGCCGAAATCCTCTACGCCTTCTACCACATTTTGCTTTAGTCGCGCGTGAAGGCAGGGCTGGGAGAGTCGGGCAGTTCTGAAAGCGGGGTAGCGACCTCTTCTTCTGTGGGGCCGAACTGCTCAGCTAGCGGGGCAAGTACTTCAAGGTCAAAGCCATAAACCCGCGCTTGATTTTCAGACAAAATCATTCGCATCTTGTCGGGGGCAATGTCAGCAAACGAACGTTGAAGTGCTTGTGTGGTGTAGGGGTAGCAACCTTCTACGTGCGGATAGTCGTTTCCCCACATGACTCTATCCCACCCGATTTCGTCAATGGCTGAAGCATCAGAAGGGGAAGGGAAGCTGGCTCCGATATAACAGTTCTTGGCAAAATATTCGCTGGGCTTTTTCGCGGTAACAGTTTCTGCCGAAAACCCAAGCTCACCCACGCGCCCGCCTTTCATCTGTGCGTGATATCCATCTAGCTGGCGGAGCAAGGGAGGAACCCACGCCGTGCCTTGCTCGGTCAAGATTAGCTTCAGCTTAGGGTGCCTTTCAAAGACACCGCTCATTAGCATTTGCCAAAGTATTCGATGAGAAAAGAATCCTGTTTCAATCAAAAACATCACGCCACTGGTGGGGTGCTTGCCATAGCTAGGCGCCCCGCCCCCTGAATGCCCGTTGAGGTTGACATCTAAGTCTTCACAAGCATCCCAAATGCGATCATAGGCATCGCTATAGTGGGGCATTAGATGGTGGGCATCGGGTGGAATGCTTGGAATGAGCGCTCCGCCCCGCAAGTTGTTTTCGGCGATGAACTCAATATCTTTGATGGCTTCATCCACATCGTTCAAAAATATCTGCCCGATGCCAGCGCGCCGTTCTGGGAATTCGCCACACCAATCTGCCAGCCAGCGATTGTGCGCCCGAATGCCAGCCAAGCGCCGTTTGAAATCTTTTTCAGTGGGCGGGCCAGATACTAAAGCGCCCGTGGGGAAAAATGGTGGAACGGTGTTGGGGAAG
>JAHRAM010000131.1 GCA_020027305.1 Acidimicrobiia bacterium
GCCGATTTCAACAATCTTGCCTTGCTCTACTACGGCGATTTGGTCGCCACGTTGAGCAGTAGAAAGCCTATGTGCTATCAGCACAGCAGTTTTTCCTTCTAGAAGCAGGTCAAGGGCAGTTTCAATTTTTGATTCTGATTTAAGGTCTAGGTTTGATGTGGCTTCATCTAATATGAGCAATTGGGGTTTGGCGATAAATACTCTGGCAAGGGCTAGTAGCTGACGTTCCCCAGCAGAAAAAGAAGCCCCTCTTTCATGGCATGGGGTGTCTAACCCCATTGGAAGGTTTGAAATCATTTCGCTCAAACCTGCATTATCAATGGCACCTTCCATATCGGCGGCGCTTGCTTTAGGGTTTGCAACTTTTAGGTTGTCTGCAATTGAGCCATAGAATAAAAACGGCTCTTGTGGCACTATCGCAATCTGGCTTCGATATGATTCAATGCCAAGCCCTCTAAGTGGCTTTCCATCAATTTGTATTTCACCTGTTGTTGGGTCATAAAATCGGCTGATGAGTTTGGCGATAGTTGATTTGCCACCGCCAGTTGGGCCAACAATTGCAAGTGTTTGCCCGGCCTGAATATTAAAGTTGACATCGTGAAGCACTTGCTTGTTTGGTTCATATTCAAAGTTCACATTTTTGAAGGTGATGTTTCCTGCCAGCTTACTCATTTGTTTAGCATTTTCAGCTTCTTCAACACTTGGTTTTTCTAAAAGTAGTTGGCGCAACTTTCTAGCTGCTGCTTGCCCTTGTTGGTATGAATTATAAAGCTGTACCAAAGTTTGTATGGGGGCAAAAAAGCTCGTGATATAAAGGGCAAAAGCAGTTAGCTCGCCAACTGTCATTGACCCATCCACTACAAAGTATCCGCCGATACCAAGCACCACTGCTTGAACTAAGATTCCAATTCCTTCTGTTATGCTGGTGTATTTAGCAGTGGCATACGAGGCGTCTAAATTGGCATCAATATATCTGCCCACATGGTTGTTGTGAACTGTTGTCTCATTTAATTGGCGATTGTGAGCTTTGATAATTCGAATGCCCGCAAGGCTCTCTGATAGGTGCGACAAAATGTCTGCAATGCGGTTTCTAATCTTGTTGTAGCTCTTATCAGAAACACCTTTGAACCACAATGAGAGCCCAAATGTCAGGGGAATTGCTACACCTACTGCTAGAGCAGCAAGTAATGGGTGCAAATAAAACAGCACTCCCACAATCGTCAAAAATGTCAGCCCCTGAACGGCAAAGTTAACTAACCCTTCTTGAAACAATATAGTGAGATATTCCACGTCAGAAGTCATTCGCGACATCACAACTCCTGTTTTTTCACGCGTGAAATAACTCATAGAAAGCCGCTGTAGATGGGTGAAGAGTTTAACTCTGAGCTTATACATTAGATTTTCAGCCAGCCGCCCAGTGAAGTTGGTTCGTATTTGGCTAACGAAAATGCCTACCACCACGCTGGCTATAAAAATAATTGTGTAGAGCATTAGTGCAGAAAGGTTTTCTTTCAAAATGCCTTGGTCAATCCCCAATTGGATGAGCAATGGCCCAATAAGCGTTAAGACAGTTTCAGCCAGCACGAGAAATAATGCTGTTGTAAGTGCCACACGATGGGGGAGAAGAAACCCTGTTAGGGTAAAGGGTCGTTCGGGCTTTGCAAAATGATTGAATTCCACCTCTTCAGCGGTATGTTCAGGTTCTTTTTCAAGTAGCTTTTTGGCACTATCTGCCATTTCTGTTGGGATACCAGCAAACGGAAGCCCAGCTGCTGTGTTTGATGCAGCCGAGCTTGGCCCGCTAAAACTTCCTCCGCCTCCAAATACCATTAGCTTTTGTCTCCCTCAATTTCAGCTTTTATAATTTCAGCTCCACTTTCTTCGTCAGCAATTTCTGCTTCAATTTCTGCTTCAATTTCTTTGCTACGTTTTTCAACCTCAATAAGGATTTCGCGATATCTTGGGTTGCGCTCTAAAAGTTCTTGGTGGGTGCCAGTGTCTGCAATGCGCCCTTCATCTAAGAGCAAAATACGGTCGGCTAGAGAAATCGTAGACAGCCGATGAGCGATTATAAGAAGTGTGGAATTCTTGGTTTTGACATAGTCATGGATATGTGCTTCAGTTGCAACATCTACGGCACTAGTAGCGTCATCTAAAGCAAGAACTGCAGGGTTCAAAAGCAACACGCGTGCCAGTGCTACTCTTTGGCGTTGCCCTCCAGACAGGGTATAGCCCCTTTCACCGATAACAGTCTCATACCCTTCTGGCAGGTTGGAAATAAAATCATGAGCTTGACTGGCTTTAGCTGCTGTTTGGATTTCTTCAAGAGTAGCGTTGGGCTTAGCAAAGGCGATGTTTTTAGCTAGGGAGGTTGAAAATAGAAATGGGTCGTCAAATACTATCCCTATGTGGTGGTGGATGCTTGCTTGCGTTAGTTGACGCACATTTTTTCCATCAATTTTAACGGTGCCAGAATCTACATCATAAAATCGCGCTAAGAGGCGGATAATACTTGACTTACCTGAGCCAGTTCCTCCCACGATGGCGACTGTTTCATTTGCTTGAATAGTGAAGTTAGCCCCATCTAAAACCTTTCTGCGAGCATTCTTTGCTGTGCCTATTCCTACATTGTTATCGCTGCTGTCATTTTCGCTATGTTCAGTCATTTCGCTGGCAGTGGGATATGTGAAATGAACATCTTTGAAAGAAATTTCACCTTTGGGCTCAATTAAGTCTTTTGCATCTGGAGCATCTTTTAAGTCAACGGGCGTGTCAATGATTTCATATACCCTTTCAGCAGCAGCAGCTCCTCGTCTAGCTTGAATAATCATAAACCCAAGCATTCGAAATGGCACCAGCGCCATAATGACATAGGCGTTGAATGCAAATAGGGTTCCGATTGAAACTTGCCCCTCAATTACCAACCAACCACCATAACCTAGAACGGCTGCCATACCAAGCTTGGGTAGCCCCTCAATTAGAGGGTTGTATCTTGCCCTAGCTTTCACTGTTTCAAGCACGCTCCAGCGAACTTGCTTTGATGCTACAGCCATCTTTTTCACTTGCTCTCGTTCACCTGAAAATGCTTTTATGACATGGGCTCCGTTTGTGCTTTCATCTACGATTGAAGCAATGCCAGCTAATCTAGCTTGGGTTACCCAAGAAAGCGGAAACACAATGTCTCTAAATCGGTTTCCAAGAAAATAAACCAGTGGGATGGTAGAAAGCGCAACTAAAGCCAGTGGAATATGAATGGTAAACATAAGCACCAAGGCAATAGCAAAAACAAGCAAAGAGGTAGCAGCTAGCGGTGCAAACGCAAACAGAATCTGAATAGAGCGAATGTCAGAGTTGGCACGTGAGATGACCTCTCCAGAAACGGTTTTGTCATAAAAAGAAAAAGGTAGGCGAGTGAGGTGTTTGTAGAGCTGTGAGCGCAAAGCATTGTCTAGGGTAAACGCCATTTTTAAAAAGGCAGCCCTATATCGATGCCCTGAAAATGCCCGAACTATAGCTAGAGCAGCGATGACTATAACCATAGCAGTTAGGTTTGAGCGATTTCCATCACCAGCTGAGTCAATTGCCCACCTAGAAACATACGGCACAAATGATTGTGCGCCTAATGTTAGGAGACTGAAAATTATCCCAAGTGCCAGTGTCTTGGGTTGACTTTTTATTAGCGGCCAAAGTCTTTTTAACCACCCTTTTCCCTTGTCGGGGTCAATGCTGGCATTGGGTGGGAGGTGCTCAATCTCTTCAGCAATTGGCGAAAACTTGCTTTGTTGCGACTCTTGTTCCAAATTAGAACTTTGTCTTGAATTGGCGCCCTGCCTTAAATCAGATGCTTTCCCTTCTAAGCCATCATCACCTAATTTGTCTTTTGTTAATTTGTCTTTTGTTAATATATTTATCGGTAGCTCGCGTTTCATTAGAAAAATGTTATATCTAGTTAAGGTTACAAATTTTTTGGCTAAGATTAAGTTCATAGCTCAATAAAGCTGAATGTCTGTAGCGGTTGGAATTTTTATAGTGATAGCACTTCTATGTGCGAATGCCTTTTTTGTGGCAGCTGAGTTTTCTTTGGTTAGCGTTCAAAAAGACAAGATAAAGACACACAAGTCATATCGAGCGCAAGTTGCTGCCAAGCTCTTACAACGTTTAACACTTCACTTGACTGGCTCACAGCTTGGTATTACTGGTATGGCACTGCTTTTAGGGTTTGTGGCAGAACCCACAATCGGCGAGTTGATTGAAAAGCCCATTGAAAATATTGTGGGTGAGTCGTCTGCTAGGGGTGTGTCAATTTTTGTGACATTAGCTTTTGTCACCTTGCTCCACATGATTTTTGGCGAACAAATCCCAAAAATACTTGCAGTTTCTCGCCCCCTTGGCACATCGCTTGCTCTAGCACCAGCAGTTCGCATATATAGCCTTTTGGTTTTTCCAGTTGTAGCTACAGCAAATGGCCTTGCCAACTGGATTCTTAGAAGGCTAGGAATAGAACCAGCCGAAGAACTTTCAAATGTTCGTAGCCGTGAAGACCTAGAAGATGTTTTTAAGTCTTCAGGTGGTGAAGTTAAAGAAGTCAATTTATTGACACGAAGCCTCCAGTTTGGAGAACAAATTGCAATGGACGCCCTAGTGCCTAGAGTTTCTGTTGAAAGCATAGGCGCAGATGTGAGCGTGAATGAGCTGGTAAAAAAGTCTATTGACACTGGCTATTCTCGCTTTCCAGTAACAAATGGCGATTTAGATGATGTTTGTGGAATGGTTCATATCAAATCGGTTCATAAGTTGCCAAGAAACCAATGGGCAAGTAAAACCGTATCTCAGATAATGGTGGATGTGTTGGCAGTTCCAGAAACCATTTCTTTGTCTGACTTGCTTAGTGATATGGGGAAGAAACGTTCACCGCTGGCTATTGCAGTTGATGAACATGGCGGAACTTCAGGAATCGTTACGGCCGAAGATATTTTAGAGCGCATAGTAGGCGACATTTCAGACAAACAAGATGAGCCTGCACAAGAATCAGTCGGGCAAGTAAGCGAAGGAGTGTTTATTTTCTCTGGCTCTGTATTAATTGAAGATATTGAGTTGGAATGTGGTTTTACTGCCCCAGAAGGCCCATTTGAAACCTTGGCAGGCTTTATGCTTTTTAGGCTTCAACGAATTCCTAGACCAAAAGAGTTACTTCACTATAAGGGCTGGTGGTTTGAAGTTGTGGAGATGGAATCCAATCGCATTATCAATGTGAAGGTTTCACAGCCTCGCGACTTTTCAAAACAACGCAATTTTCAGTTAAAGCAGGTGGAATAATGGGAACAGCACTTTATTTAATCGGGGCAGTGTTGCTTATTTTGACAAACACTTTTTTTGTAGCAACTGAGTTTGCTTTGGTTACAGTTTCACAAACATTTTTGAATGGCAAAGCAGAAGATGGCGACAAACGGGCAATCTTGGCGCTTTCTGCTAATAGCAAATTGCCAAGATATTTAGCAGGAGCGCAGTTAGGAATTACAATTTCAACTTTAGCACTGGGATTTTTAGCAGAGCCTGCCGTTGCTCGCTTGTTTGATTTAGTCCCGTTTATCTCTTATGCAGTGGCTGCCGCGTTGGCACTAGTTTTAGTTACCTTTATTCAAATGGTCGTTGGGGAAATTGTTCCAAAGAATTTGGCGCTGTCAGATCCAGATAAGGCAGCCTTACTTCTAGCTAGACCTCATCATTGGTTTGTTATTGTGTTGAACCCTATTATCTGGGTGATTGACAAAATAACAGCATTTGGTGTTAGAGCTTTGGGAGTTTCTGGCCAAGAGTCAAAGAACCGAACTCCAGTTGAGTTGGTGGGTGTCGTAGATGAGTCGTTGGGTGGGGGTGTGATTGACAAGTTTGAACACGACTTACTAACAGGAGCAATTGATTTAGGCAGAGAAACTGTTGGGCGAAATATGACCCTTCGTCCTCGCATTGTTTCGGTAAAGCGAAATTCGAAGGTAGAAGACATTGAAAAAACTGCCCTTGATAGCGGACACTCTCGTTTGCCAGTGATAACTGCTTCAAACATTATTGGATTTGTTCATGCAAACGACCTGCTGGCTATTGCAGACCAAGAAAGGTCAAAAGAAGTTCCTGAAAATTTAATTCGGCCTGTTCTCAAACTAGAAGTGTCGTGCCCACTAGATGAGGCATTGGTATCAATGCAACAGGAGAGGTGTCATTTAGCAATTGTTTTTGATAAACGCAAAAACATACTTGGGCTTATCACAATGGAAGATGTTTTGGAATCTTTGGTTGGGGATTTCCCGGAAGACTGAAGATAGTAGCCTATGCTCCGATGGCGTGGTAGCCACCATCTACGTGAATGATTTCTCCAGTAGTGGCAGGAAACCAATCAGAAAGCAAGGCAACTGCGGTTTTAGCAACTGGTTTTGAATCTTTGACGTCCCAGCCTAATGGGGCGCGCTCAGCCCAAGCCTCTTCAAAAGCACCAAAGCCTGGAATAGACTTTGCAGCCATAGTGCGTATAGGTCCAGCAGCCAATAGGTTTATGCGAATTTTATTTTCGCCTAACTCTTTTGCTAAATATCTAGCCGTTGATTCTAGAGCTGCTTTTGCAACCCCCATCCAGTCATAGACGGGCCAAGCTTTAGTGGCATCAAAGTCAAGCCCTAAAATAGAACCACCGTTTGGCATTAAGGGAACGCACATTTTTGAAAGTGCTTTAAGCGAAAAGGCTGAAATCTCAAGTGCTACTGAAACATCTTCCCATGGGGCTTCCATGAAATTTCCACCTAGGCAACTTTCAGGGGCAAAGGCAATTGAGTGAAGGGCAGCGTCTAGCTCGCCCATTTCTTTTTTGATTTCAGCCCCGACTGCTTCAATATGTTCATCTGATGTGATATCTAGTTCAAGCACAGGTGGATTGCTAGAAAGTTTTTTGGCAGTGCGTTTTGTAAGAGAAAGCCCTCTTCCAGCTCCAGTTAAAATAAGCTCACCACCTTCTGCCTCAGCAATTTTTGCGATGTTGAAAGCTAAAGAAGCGTCGGTGAGAACACCGGTAATTAGGATTTTCTTTCCGTCTAAGATTCCCATATCTTTATCTCCCTTTCTTCTTCTTTTGTGGGCGGGGCATTGATGGGGGAGCTGGGGGAGCAGTAGTTCTTGGTCGGCTGACTACTTTTGATTGGGCGAGCATTCCCTTTTTCACCCGTTTAAGCGGGGCATTTCCTTCAGCTTCTTTTCCGCTCTTTTCTTTTGTTGCAGATGTAGTTATTTTTAATTTGCGTTCTTTTAATAGGGCTACCAAAGGGGTTGCCACAAAAATAGATGAATAGGTTCCTGCTAAAAGACCGATGAGCAAGGCAATGGCAAAATCAGCTAATACAACTGCTCCTAAAATAAAGCGCCCAACAATGAGTAGGGTAGCTACTGGTAGAACCGATGTGATTGTGGTGTTGATAGATCTCATCATCACTTGGTTCATTGAGCGAGACACCAATTGGGGATAGGCTATCTCTTCTCTTCGCTTTTCATTTTCTTTAATTTTGTCAAATACCACCAATGTGTCATAAAGGGAATATCCTAAAATCGTCAAAAAGGCAATTAGGGTAGCAGGCGTTACATCAAATTGGAAGAGGGCATATATTCCCACAGTGATTAAAATATCGTGTGCCACTGCCACTAGGGCAGCAACGGTCATTTGCCATTCCAGCCGAACCCATATATAAACCGCCAATACCCCGATAAACACATAAAGTGCTACTTGTGCTTTGCTGGCGATTTCATTTGCAAACGATGGGCTTTCAGCTCTAATAGAAACATCGTCTGAGTTAATGTTGGCAGCTTGAGCGAGCGAATCTCTAATTTCTGTGGCTTTGATGTTTTCAGATTCGTTATCAACTTCTGCTCTAATAAGATAGCGATCGCCACCAAGACTTTGAATGAGAGCATCGCCTTGACCAAATGGGCGAAGGGAATCCCTCAACCCATCAACACTAGTGCTAGCGGATTGAAGCTCCCAAGCGGTTCCGCCCTCAAACTCTAGCCCCAAGTTCAGTCCACGAATTCCCCAACCCAAGCCCGTGGCCAGAAGTAAAACAAGTGAGATAACAAATGCTCTTGGCCAGATTCTAGGAAAGTCAATGTTGGTGTGAGAGGTATAAACCTTTTTGAAACGGCGTTTGAAACCAAAGGTTCCTTTTGTAGAAGTTTGTGAAACTTCTGAATTTTGAGAAAGTGTTTCTTGACTCATGTTTGGGCTATTTTAGTTTCTTGGGCACCTGCTGTTGGAGCATTGTCTTTTATTCCAAT
>JAHRAM010000152.1 GCA_020027305.1 Acidimicrobiia bacterium
CCAGTGTGGCTGACTTCATTGCGCAAAACGGTGGAAATATCATTCATGCAGAACAGCACACCGATCAAGAGGTTGGCATCTTTTTTCAGCGGGTGGAGTTCTCACTTGGTGGCTTCAATCTTGAGCGAGAAAAAATCCTTCCTGCATTTGGCGAGGTGTCAAAAAAATTCAAGATGAATGTATCGCTCAAATTCTCAGATGAAAATCCAAAAGTCGCTATCTTGTGTACGAAAGAGGGGCACTGCCTCTATGACCTTTTGGGGCGTTGGCATCGTGGCGAGCTAGATGGCACGCCCGCATTTGTTGTTGGCAACCATACCGACCTGAAAAATTACACAGAGAGTCTTGACATACCCTTCCACCACCTGCCAGTTTCAAAAGAGACTAAGCCCGAACAAGAAGACAAGCTACTCAAATTGCTTGAGGCTGCTGGGGTAGAGCTGGTGGTCATGGCTCGCTACATGCAAATCCTTAGCGCCGACTTTTTGGGGAAGTTCAAAAAGCAGGGCGGGCAAATCATTAACATCCACCATTCATTTCTTCCCGCCTTTCCTGGCGCCAGCCCATACAAACAAGCTCACGAACGGGGAGTAAAAATAGTTGGGGCAACTGCTCACTATGCCACAGCTGAGCTGGATGACGGCCCAATCATTTCACAAGATGTCGTTCGGGTGGGGCATCGTGACTCTGTTGCCGACCTAATTCGCAAGGGGCGTGATTTAGAGATGGTGGTGTTGGCCGATGCTGTGCGAGCCCATCTTGAACATAGGGTGCTTGACTACAACAATAAAACGGTGGTGTTTAGCTAACCTGAAATAAGGTGGCTGGATGTGGCGGAAGCGAAACGGGAAGCTAAAAACAAAAAAATCAAAAAGAACACGAAAATAATGGGCGTAAAAATAAAATGAAAATGCTAAGTTTATTTTGTGAAAACAATTGCTATAAGGGAGTTTGCGTTATATAAAAGTTTTGATAGAAAAGAAGAAAAGAATAGCTAAAAAACAATAACTTAAAAAGATTAAAAACGGCAGCAAAAAATTAGAAAAGATAAGAAAAGATTAGAAAAGATAAGAAAGGATAAGAGGATAAGAGAAATGACAAAAGTAGACATAAAACAAGCACAGAGCGGGATATTTTCTGACTTGGGGAAGCACCAATGGTATGTCCACCTCAGCAGAAATTCCGCCAGCGCCAACCTAGACAAAGTCAAAACTGAAATCAGCAACCTCGTCTCAGCCTGCGAGTCGAAGAACATCAATCTAGTGGTGGGGTTTGGGCCTGACCTGCTAAAAGATTTGGGGGCAGAGACGCCAGACGACTTCCAGCCGTTTACCACAATCAAATCTATTGACGACAGCGGAAAGGAAGCAGCAGCCACTCAAGAGGATTTGCTGTTTTGGCTCCACAGCGATTCCAAAGATGACATCTGGAAAGCCCAATACGACGCCAGAACGGCGTTGGCATCAGAGATGTCGGTTGCCAGAGAGACAATGGCATTTATATATGGGGCGTCTTTAGATATGACTGGGTTTATAGATGGAACGGGAAACCCAGCCCCAGAAGACCAGCCAGCAGTTGCTATGATTCCTGAAGGTGAGCCAGCAGCAGGCGGAAGTTTTATTTTGGCACAACGTTGGGTTCACGATTTAGAGGGCTGGAACAAAATGTCAGTTCCCGACCAAGAAAAAGCATTTGGGCGAACTAAGGCAGACAGCGTAGAACTTGAAACCCAAGAACCATATTCCCACCTGAGCCATGTGGCACAAGCCGACCAAAATCATTCCATTGCCAGACGTTCAACGCCTTATGCTTTTCATGATGGAACGGTCGGGCTTTATTTTATGGCGTTTTGTAAATCACAAAGCCCGTTTGTTGAAATGTTAAATGCGATGTATGGAACAGATGGACAGGTGCGAGATAAGATTACTGATTTCTCAGACCCAGTATCTGGGGCGTTTTATTTTTCGCCGTCAGTTTCACAGCTGTCAGAAATTCTAGGCGGATAAATTTTGGCTTTAGCCATCCAGCGACCGCCAGCTTGAGAAATCTCAAAGGCTTGCCCGAAAGCAGCTGACAGATTTTCATCAGTCAAGGTGTTTGAAATCTCACCAGCTGCTACAACCTTTCCTCCGCCTAGCAAAAGCAAGTTGTTAAAGTTGGGTGGGATGTCCTCAGTGTGGTGGGTGACCAAAATACAAGTTAGCGCGCTATCTCTTCCCTCATCTATTTGTGTGAGGCTTTGAACCAATTCCTCACGTCCGCCCAAGTCAAGCCCACTGGTTGGTTCATCTAGCACTAGCAATTTTGGCCCAGACATCAAGGTGCGTGCCAGCATTACCCGTTTTTGCTCACCTGTGCTGCACTTTGAAAATTCTTGCTTGATAACATGCCCACAGCTCAAGCTCTCAAGCAATTCCTCAGCCCGTTTTTCGTCGGCGCGACTATAGTTGTGCCACGCGGGGTTCAGCGCGCCATATTTTGCGGTCATCACTACATCACGGGCAGTTATGGCTTTGGCAAATTCAAGAGCGGAGCTTAGGAAGCCGATTTGATTTCGGGTGTCTCTTATATTAAATGTGCCAAGTCGTTTGCCAAACAAATGCGCCTCGCCACTGGTAGGGAAAATATACCCACTAAGGATTGACAAAATAGAGGTCTTGCCCGCTCCATTTGGCCCGAGCATTATCCATTTTTGCCCGTGTTCCACATCCCAGTTGACATTTTCTAAAATTTGCTTTTGATTTCTCAAAAGCCCAACATCTCGGAAGCTCAAAATTTCTTTATCAGCCATATTGTGTGCGCGGAAGAAGAGTTAAGAGAAAGGAGCAGAGACGGGCCGGGGCGAGATTGGGTGGATAAAAGTGGAGAGAAGGCGGAATGTGAAAGAAAAGAAAAGTGTGAAAGAAAAAGGAAGCACGAAAGAAAAGAAAAGTAAAGCAAGGCAAGGGGTGAGAAACAAAAAGGAAAGGGGAAAAGGCGGGGCGAAAAGAAATGGGTGGTTCTAGTTCGCCGCCACAGATGCCCCATCACTGAAGCCGACACTTTCCATTGCCCCGATGAATGCATGTTCAAACAGTCCATAGCCAACGTGGCCGTCATATTCATATTTGCCAACTTGATCCACTACGCCATATTGACCCAGCGGAGCAATTTCTGCCACCTTATAAGATTTGCCCTGAACAACTTCATCTGGCCCTTGATATAGCCCGTGACGCCAGTCTTCATCCATTCCATATCCAGTGCCAATAGAAAGATAGTTTGGGATGAGTGCCGTGCATTTAATCTTCATCGGCCCAGTGGGAGCTTCAGGGAATTCAATTAAAGAACTCTTGATGACCCGAGTGCCTGGGTGGAACTTGTGCTTATAAGTTGGGCGGCCAAGATATTCAATTGGTTTTGATGCGTCTTTCCAAACTCGGCGACCTTCTTCTAG
>JAHRAM010000166.1 GCA_020027305.1 Acidimicrobiia bacterium
CCAAGCGGAGTTCTGCTAAGTAGCCGTTCTTCTAGTTCTGGATTTTTCTTATAGCCCCTTTCCATAGCAGGTGTCATTGCCACGGGGTTAAGAAGGTTGACTCTAACATCTGGCCCCCACTCTTTGGCCAGGCTCTTGGCGATTGACCTTTGGGCTGCTTTCACTGCTCCATATATCGGCAGGCTGCCGCTTCCTTCTACCCCAGCAGAAGATGAAACCAACACTAGGCTACCGTTGGTTTTCTTCAACTCGCTATGTGCTGCTCTGGCAGAATAATAACAGGGGCGAACTGCTGTTGCGTTCATGGCTTCCCAAGCCTCTTCAAGGGTTTCAATATATTTCATTGGAGTGCCAGCAGAACTCAAAGCATTATGGATAAAGCAATCTAGCCGCCCATAAATCTCAACAGCTTGGCTGACCGCACTTTCAATGTCGGCTTGCACGTTCACATCGCATTTCACAAATGTGGCATGCCCTGATGTTTCACCATCTCCATTTTTGGCTCGCTCATTTATTTCATCGGCTGTTGGCTGGCCGTTTTCAGCTCGCCTAGCAGCAATAATAACATTCGCCCCATTCATAGCAAGTGCGGTGGCAACGCCTTTCCCAACTCCAGCCCCAGCGCCAGTCACGATACAAGTTGTTTCAGCTAAAATCATGCCATCCACATCCCCCCGTCAGCACTTAGTGTGGAGCCAGTTAAAAATCTGGCATCGTCGCTTGCTAACATATTGACAATTTTTGCGATGTCGGTTTTTGGGTCGCCGATGCCATCAAATGCTGGAGCACCCAGCGACATAGCAGAGTTGAGCTTGTCGGCGGTTTTTCTATCGCTAATAAAGTGTGCAGGATGAAGTGCCAGTGTATGAACTTGGATGGAAGTTGTGCCAGAAATTGAACCGCCAAATAGTCGGGCAAGCCCTTTGCCAAGAACATGAACTGCCCCGCCTGCTCCAGCAGACGCCGCAAACCCTTGCGCACCGCTCATTGATATAGTTGGGACAACCAAAATCATTACACCGCCAGATTTCATAAGCGGATGAAACTTGGCAGTTGTGTCAAGTGCGGATTTTATTTCGTTATCACAATTAGAAATCCAGTCGTTCTCACTTTGTTCTAATACAGGCGTTGGATCACCTGCAACATCTTGAACCCACACCAAAATATCAACATGGTCTGAGGGGAAATCATTATTTTCTAAAATGCCGCTTTTGGAAGCATCGCTTTTAGAGGTGTTGTTTTTTGAAGCGCTGCCATTTTCAGTTTCGGGGCCACTAGAAGAGTTTTTTTGCGAATTGCTTTGAGCAGCTTTTTGGCTTATCACACTTTTTTGTATCTGGGTGACAGAATGTGAAAGAACTCCTAGACCTTTTGCCAGTTCGTTGGCAAGAGCGCTTCCTCCAACTATCACTACAGTTTTTGACATGCTTTTAATTTTGCCATCTCATTTGAAGTTTCATTTTTAACAATTTTATTATCGTTATCTTTTATTATCGTTATTTGTTTTTATTTTGTGAATGTTCTATTCAAGGGTTAGTGCTTTTATTTTTGATTTTTTTCTATTGGTATTTATTTCACGGTGATTTATGTAGGGTTTGAGTTGAATTGTCATCTGGGGCAGTCACGAGATTTTTCATAACGAGCGGGATAGCCATTGTGAGAATTCCGCCTATGAGAATAATAATTGCGACAGCACCCCATATCCAATAAACACCTGCTATGTCTAACTCAAAATAATCTCGGCTAAACGGTAGCAACAAAATGAGCATATAAAGCATTGCCATTAATGCCGACAACCCCAGCTTCCAAAACTGGAATGGACGTGCAGAGACCAATAGAATAAAAAGCCCAATCCCCAGAAGGGTAAACGTGGCAACCGTTCGAGCCTCCACCAGAGTAATGGCAGAATCGCTGAGAGCCAGACCATAGGCAATACCTGTTCCGCTAGCAGCAATTATCCCAGCTGGCAAAGCGAATTTAAGTGCTCGCTTCAAAAATCCCTTCTCCACTTTTTCAGCCGATGGAGAAAGCGCCAACACCAATCCTGGAAGCCCGATGCTAAATGTTCCAATCAGTGTAAGGTGGCGGGGCAGGAATGGGAAGTCGGTAGTCGCTATTGCAATGCCGAGAGTTATCAAAACAGCATAAATTGCTTTTGTGATAAACAGCTTGGCAACCCTTTCTACATTGTTTATGACCTTTCGGCTTTCTACCAGCACATTTGGCAGAGCAGAAAATTTATTTTCAGTTAGAACAATTTGTGCCACCGATCTAGTTGCTGCACTTCCTGAGCCCATTGAAATTCCCATATC
>JAHRAM010000178.1 GCA_020027305.1 Acidimicrobiia bacterium
TGGTCAACCACTCGCCTACCAAGATGTCGATATATCCCAACTTGTTCAGAATATGGTTCAAATGTGATTGAAACTCATGGAGTTTTAAAAGGCTTTTTTTATACAGTAAAAAGGCTTTGTCGTTGTCACCCCTTTGGAGGTTTTGGCTATGACCCCCCGCCTGCTAGAGATGGTTTAGATGTAAACAAACCAATTGAAAAGTGTCGAGTAAAAGAAATTAATAAGCTCCAAAACTACAAAAGCTGATGTTTAACCTTATTGCTGAAACCCTTGAGCTCATCTATCGCTACACAGGCAGGAACTATATTATAGCGATTGTGCTTTTGACGGTTGGGATTTATCTGTTGCTAACCCCACTCACGGTTAAATTTACAAAATCAATGCTAGAAATGCGTGAAGTGCAACCTGAAATCAAAAAGCTTCGTGAACAATATGGAACAGATAGAATGCGTCTCAATCAAGAGCTATCTGCTTTATACCGTACACGAAATACCAATCCACTAAGTGGGTGTCTACCACCTCTTTTACAGATGCCAGTATTTTTTGTGCTTTATCGTATTATTCGTGGAATCACTAGGCGAGCAACTGATATAGGAGTAGCAGTTGGTGAGCTAGCAGCAGGTGGGCAAGTTAATGTTCCTAAGCGAAACTTCAATCCAAATTGGCTAGATAGTGATGACACAATGTTTATTGCACTTAGCAAAACTACTGAAATGCTATCTTGGGGGCTTGATCTAGCGCCTACTCCATGGGCAGTGCTTACAACCGATATTGTAAAAGGGTTGCCCTATATTGTGATTGTTGGTGCGACAGGAGCACTGTCTTATCTTCAGCAAAAGCAAATTTCTGTTCGAAACACTGCCGAGCCAAATCCGACGGCACGTATAATTATGCGTGTATTTCCTTTATTTATTGTATTTTTTTCTTTTATACTTCCAGCTGCTCTTGCTATCTATTTTTTAACCGCAGCTGCTATTCGTGTGATCCAGCAACACTACATAACAAAACGTATATACAAGCCTCATAATGCAGCTCAAATACTTAAAGAAGAGACACAAAAAGAAGATGAAGCAACTAATACTCCTCAAAAATTAGAAAAGCCAAAGCCTGCCGCAACTCTACCAAGCGGACGCCCTGATGAAGCTAGTCATGGTTCCTCTCCCCTGTCTCGTGCGCCAAAGCCGCAGCCACCTAAGGCAAAGTCAGTCCAAAACAAAACCCAAAAAACTAGCCCTAAAGGAACTCAAAAAAGCTCAACAAAAAATACAGCGTCAACTTCGTCATCCAACAACAACAAGAATAAAAAACGTGCAGGTAAGAATCGCAAGGAGCCTGTAATTGAAGAACCCACTATCAGGGCATCTAAACGGGTAACCCCGAAAAAAAATGATGTGCCTGTAAATCAACGAACAAAAAAGAAAAGGAGATAAAAATGGAATGGATTGAAGTAACTGGGACATCCCTAGAAGAAACAAAGGAGCATGCACTTAAGATGCTTGGCATTGAAAAAGAAGATGCAGAGTTTGAAATTTCTGAAGAAGGAAAGCAGGGTCTATTTAATAGAAAAATAACCTTTCGGGTTCGAGCGCGAATAAAGCCAAAAACAGCCGCAGGAAGGCAACAGCCTAAACGCGGTAGGAGGGCAAATAATTCTTCTAAAGAAAACTCAAGAGCAAAAGGCGCACAGAGGCAAAGGCCTCAAAGAGCTGAAAAAAATCAACCCACAGAAAAACGCCGCGACCGTGAACTGATGGAAAAATCTAAGCAAGAACAAATCTTGACCGATTTTTTTGAAGGACTTTTGCATGCATGGGGGCTTAAAGGCTCTATTAAGTTTAATTGGCCAAAGGATTATGTGTGTGATGTTATAATCGAGGGCGAAGAATTGGGCGATTTAGTAGGAGAAAATGCTCAAATCTTGACTGCCATTGAAACAATTGCACGTATCCCCTTAAAGAAACAAGCAATAGAAACGCGCTATGCACAGTTCTATGTAGATATTGACGGGTATCGCCAAAAACGAACTGAGGCATTAAAGGAGTTTGCCTTAAAGCTTGGAAAAGAGGTTCAAGAATCGGGGAAGGCTAAAATTTTAGAACCGATGAATAACCGTGATCGAAAAATGGTTCATGATGCTATTTCAGAATTAGATGGAGTTACAACTGAATCAGAGGGTGAGCGAGAAGATCGCCGAGTTAAAATATTTCCAAGTTAGCGATTTCTACAAACTTATCAAACCTTGAAGAAGTTTTTGCCCCAATTTTTGAGCGGGCAAGAAAATTGGGAATCTTAGGTAAGTCACTTGCTGGGAAAGAAATAGTTAGGCATTCGCGCTTATTTGACGAGCTTTTGCCGAGTAAGCAAAATTCTAAATTTTTAGATATTGGGTCAGGGGCAGGAATACCTGGGCTAATTTTAGCTCAAATTCAAAAGGATAAGAATTGGGTGCTTTGTGAGCAATCAATTAAAAAGGCTGATTTTTTAAGATGGGCAATTGAAATATTGAAGTTAGAAAATGTTGAAGTTGAAAATAAATCAATAGAGGAAATAAAATTTAAATTTGATGGGATAACAGGTCGTCTTTTTGCTCCACCAGCGATAACTTTTGAAGTCGTATTAATGCTTTTAGAAAATAATGGAATTGCAGTTATTAGTGCTGATCCTGAATTTTCAGGGTGGGAAGCAACTCAAGAACCAGAATTTGAAAAAAATATCGGAGCAATGGTTCAATATGTTAGTACTCAATGTAATAAGAAGAATTATAACTTTGTGAAAATTTCAAAAAGTTTTCAAAATGTTGTGTTAAAACAACGTAGTATTAAAAATATGCGTAAAAACCCATTTTGGAGTTAATAATGTTTCACATGAAACACCTAAATTCTTGACACTAAAATAAGGCTCACAACTTTTAGAATTTAAATACTTTATTAAGTGTCTTTTATTTTTATAAATTTTCATCAAATTGTTGTTTATAAGTTTTATTAAATTCAGCAACAATAATCAAAGCCAGTTTTTTAAATAAATGTTTCACATGAAACATTAAGAATTTATGTTAATTTTGTAAAAAAATATTGATGTGTTAAAGTATTGATTGTATTTATGTCTACTCGAATTATTGCCGTTGCCAATATGAAAGGTGGAGTTGCAAAAACTACCACAAGCATAAACTTAGCTGCATGCTTGGCAGAAATGGGTAAAACTGCGCTTGTAGTAGATTTAGACCCGCAGGCAAATGCAACAAGCGGACTCGGAATCGATCCAAGAGCATTAGAAGGGTCTATTTATGAAATTTTGCTGGAAGATCTTTCATTTGAAGATTGTGTAGAAGGAACTAGCGTAAAGGGTTTATTTATATTGCCATCCACTCCAGATTTAGGAGGAGCAGAGGTTGAATTGGCAACAGCGTATGGAAGAGAACACAGGCTAAGCCGAGCACTGGAACCACATATTGATGATTATGATTATATATTTATTGATTGCCCGCCGTCATTAGGGCTTTTAACTGTAAACGCTCTAACTATTGCAACAGAAATTTTAATTCCAATTCAATGTGAATATTTTGCGTTAGAAGGACTAGGACAATTGCTTGAAAATATGGATCTCATTCGTCAACACATTAACCCAAACCTTGAGCTTGGGCATATTCTTTTAGTGATGTTTAATTCTTCAACTAATCTCTCAAAACAAGTTGAAGATGAAGTGAGGGAAAAATTTGGCGATAAGGTCTGTAAGCAAATGATTCCCAGATCGGTTAGCTTGGCAGAAGCTCCTAAAACTGGACAACCAATAACTAAATACAAGCCGTCCTCTCGAGGAGCAGTTGCCTATAAAGCGGCCGCAAAAGAAATTTTGGCAGCAGAATTAAATGGTGAAGCTACCGCCCAAGACGAACAAGACGAGACAGAAGAAACGATTACACCAGAAAAAGAAAATAAAACTGAAATAGCGGGAGTCGACTTAGACGATTCCATCGATTCCATCAATGAAGAAAATAGAGATGCTGCTAACAATACTACAGAAGCTATTGATGTAGAGCCAACAGAAAATAATTCAATGATAGAAGCAAAAACTTCGAGCGAAGATTCAACGAATGAAATCAAAGAATCTGAGGAAGAGCCCGCAAAAAACTCAGGACGTTTTAAGAGATGGCGAATTAACAGGGAGGAAGGTTAAATGTCTACAAAAAGAAAAGGAAGAGGTCTAGCGGCAGTTTTTGAAACTGGAACAGCAGGCAGTGATTTTAAAGAAATTCCACTTGCTCAAATTGTTCCTAATAAAAACCAACCTAGAAAAGAATTTGAAGAGAAAAAGCTCAATGAGTTGGTTGCCTCAATTCGAGCAGTTGGCATTCTTCAACCTGTTGTCGTGCGAAAGATAGATGAAAATTCTTATGAATTGATTGCTGGGGAAAGACGTTTTCGCGCTGCAAATGAGATTGGGCTACCAGCAGTTCCAGCTGTTGTGCGTTCAGCAGTAGATCAAAATTCACTAGAGCAGGCACTGGCAGAAAACCTTCATAGAGCAGAATTAAGCCCACTAGAAGAAGCAGCAGCCTATCAAGCTCTCATTGATGATTTTGGGTTGACCCAACAAGATGTGGCGGATCGAGTTCATAAAAATAGGGCAACAATTTCAAACACCATCCGCCTAACTGAGTTGCCAGCACCGATTCAAAAAATGCTAAATGAAGGAACATTAACTGCAGGACATGGGCGGGCGTTACTTGCAATTGGAAGCGAAAAAAAACAGCTTGAGATCGCCAAAAAGGCAGTTGAAAAAAATTGGCCTGTAAGAAAGCTCGAAGAGCTCGCTCAATCTACAAAAGCATCTAAGGGCACTGGTTCGACTACTAATAGATCTGCTACAATCGTAGAATTAGAGAACTTACTTGCCGAGCATTTAAATACGCGAGTTAAAGTTCAACTTCAGGCAAATCAAAAAGGCAAGATACAAGTTGAGTTTTTTGGATTAGAAGACCTTGAACGTATTTATCGAAAGATACACAAATAGGCAATTAAGCGCCAACCTTAAACTTAAGGGTTAAGGTTATTCACAATTAATGCTAAAGTTGTGGAATAAATTAGAATTTCCTGCTAATCAGGTATTTTTATGGCGTGAGTTTTCAACATTTACCTTAATACTGTCCCTATCTTTCATCCATAACCTAAGTACTTCAGCAAACGTCTTAGAAAGCAGTTTTAAGTTATTTTCAATCAATTTTTGAGTTCCCAAGTTGCAAAAAACAGTCCACATCTTTGTTTCTTGAAGTATTTGAATGCGGCGACCTTTAGGTTCGACCCTTGAATATTTAGTGCCAAGCAAAATTGGCGGAATGCTAGCGCTCAGGAGGCTTGCTAAATATTTTCCACCAGCTGATT
>JAHRAM010000183.1 GCA_020027305.1 Acidimicrobiia bacterium
AAATCCCTCGCTCCGTCATTAGGGTCTCTTCTATAACCACAATAGGGGGCTTCAGTCCACTCAGGTGAAAGTACTGCCGTAGAACCATCGGCTTCTATCCAGCTTTTGTTAACAGCTGTTATGTTTGGGTTGTTGCCTTGTAGCTCTACAGTATCTGATATTCCGATATCAGAACGGTCTACTAGTGGAAGAAGTTTAGTTGGGGGTGCATTATTGCCTGCATATACAAAATCCCATTTAACATATTCTTTATCAGGGCATATGTCTTCTGCTAAATAAAGCACATCTGATATTCCATCATTTCTTGTTGGTCCTTGTGAGCCTCCTACTCCACCCTGGTTTTGTGTAGTATCCTCATCATTTTCAAATTGTTCATTTGAACGTCTTTCTCTTTCTCTTCTTTGAACAATTTGAACAAGCTCTGAATTTGTAAGATGCTTAAAGTCAGGACTTTCACTGGCACGGTCAATATCAAAAGACTGTCTTACATCTTCAATTACAGAAGTAACTTCATCTATGCCTTCGGCACGATTACGAATGGCATTATAAATAACAACACCAGCAGCAGAAGCGGCAAGGGCGGCAACTGCTGTGATAATTATTGTTGGAAGGGTTATTCCCCTATCGTTTAGAAATGAAGAGCGCTGGGGGGGTAATCAGGCTACTTGTCTTTTTTGTTCTAAACATAAAACTTTTTATCCTTATATTTCTTTTATCTCTAAACGGAAAACCTCCCAAATAGATTTCCCTAACTTACATTAAATGTTAGCAAGAAATTTTATAATTGCAAGGCATAAAACAAATTAAAAAATATTTTAATCACCATACCGCTTTGAGCCTTCGGGCAAAAGCTCTTCAAAGAGAGAAAGCACTTCGCCTGGTTCTGGGAATCTATCCATTTTTTCTTTTGAAAATATCATCTTGTCATTTACTTCTATATCAAAAATGCCAGCGGTTCCCATCACAATGTTTAGTTCTTTAATAATGTGTTGATAGTTGACCATCAACTCCTGACTCACGCTCACGGCATGAGAAGAATAATCTCAAGGAACGCAATAGGTTAACGTTATTGAATATCCTTCAGGCAGGGTTTCTTCAACAGGGATTTTTGACATTACACCCAATTAATTACATCAAATATTACATCATTCCCATGCCACCCATACCGCCCATTCCTCCCATGCCACCCATATCACCTGGAGGCATTGGTGGTCCTGGAGGTTCTGGCTTGTCGCCCACAACTGCTTCAGTTGTAAGCAAAAGTGCAGCAATGGAAGCAGCATTTTGAAGGGCAGCTCTGGTGACCATCGCTGGGTCAACTACGCCGTCTTGAAGTAAATCCACCGTCTCACCAGTGGCAGAGTTGAACCCTTGGTTGCCTGTCAACCCTTCAACTTCTCTTATAACTACAGCACCTTCAAATCCAGCGTTATCACATATAAGCCTTGCTGGGGCCTCAAGCGATTTATAAACAATTCTTGCACCAGTGGCTTCATCACCCTTCAGCTTGTTTACGACCTTTTCAACAGCTGGGCGAACACGCAAAAGTGCAGTTCCGCCCCCTAATACTACGCCTTCTTCCATTGCAGAGCGAGTGGCAGAAAGTGCATCTTCAATGCGGTGCTTCTTTTCTTTCAGCTCAATTTCAGTGGCTGCACCAACTTTAACCAGTGCTACCCCGCCAGCCAGTTTTGCCAGCCGTTCTTGGAGCTTTTCTTTATCCCAATCTGAATCGCTGTTGTCAATCTCGGTGCGAATCTGGCGAACGCGAGCTTCAACATCTGCTTTTTTGCCACCGCCTTCTACGATGGTGGTGTTATCTTTGTCGACAACGATTTTTCTTGCTGTGCCAAGCTGCTCAAGTGCAACATTGTCAATTGTCATTCCAGTTTCTTCTGAAACTACCTCTCCCCCAGTGAGAATAGCCATATCTTCAAGCATTGCCTTTCTTCTGTCTCCAAATCCAGGTGCCTTGACTGCAAGCGAATCAAAAGTTCCACGGATTTTATTAACCACTAACGTAGCAAGTGCCTCACCTTCAATATCTTCTGCCACTATAAGCAGAGGCTTTTTTGCTTCCATAACTTTTTCAAGCACGGGCAAAATATCTTGGACTGCTGAAATCTTTGATTGATTAAATAAGATATAGCAATCTTCAAGCACTGCCTCTTGGCGCTCTTGGTCGGTTACAAAATAAGGGGAAAGATAGCCCTTGTCAAACTGCATGCCCTCTGTGAACTCTAAGTCCATACCAAATGTGTTTGACTCCTCTACTGTTACCACGCCATCTTTTCCGACTTTTTCCATAGCCTCAGCAAGGGTGTCACCTATTTCTTGGTCTGCTGCTGAAAGAGCAGCCACTTGGGCAATCTCATTTTTAGTGTTCCCAATAGGGGTTGCCATTGAAGAAAGTTCAGCCACTGCGGCCGCCACTGCTTTTTCAATACCCCGCTTTAGCGACATTGGGTTAGCCCCTGCTGCCACATTTCTAAGCCCTTCTAAAACAAGCGCTTGGGCTAAAACAGTTGCCGTAGTCGTGCCATCTCCTGCCACATCGTTGGTCTTGGTGGCAACTTCTTTTAACAACTGCGCACCCATATTTTCAAAGTGGTCTTCTAGCTCAATTTCTCTAGCGATAGAAACCCCATCGTTTGTTATAGTGGGAGCTCCGAACTTCTTGTCAAGCACGACATTTCTGCCCTTAGGGCCGAGCGTAACCTTAACTGTATCTGCCAAAGTGTTTACGCCTTTTTCAAGGCCGGCGCGTGCCTCATCTGAAAATTTAAGAATCTTCGTCATGGCTTATCTCAACTCTCCTTATTGTTTATTTCAATTTATTGTTTGTTTCAGCTACCCATTTATTTCAAATCGGCTTTGCTTATTTTTCTATCTCAGTTATTTTATGTATTGGCGTTGCTCTAACCAATTGCTTTAACAATTGCTATTTTACGATTGCCAGAACATCTCTAGATGTGAGAATGAGAACATCTTCGCCCCCTAGCTGAATTTCAGTACCTCCATATTTGGAGAAAATAACTACATCCCCCACTGAAATCTCCATCGGAATAATCTCTCCCGACTGTTCGGAGCGCCTACCTGGCCCCACTGCTAGAACTTCACCTTGCTGGGGTTTTTCCTCAGCTGTATCTGGAATTATTAAACCGCTCTCTGTTTCCTTCTCAGATTTCGGCACAACAATCAACCTATCTTCTAGTGGTTGCAAGTTCATTTATTTTTCCTCCCTATTTTTTGTTCTTTCCTTTTTGCATTTTGTATTCGTTAAACAAACACATAAAAAATTATACAGCTAAGGGCGGAAAAAACAACAGGCGCTAAAACAACTGGTGGGGCTTTATAAAATTTTAAGGAGTGTTGAATTAAAAATCAAACAAAAAAGTGAGGCTATAGGGAAATGTAAAGTTTTGAACCTTCGAGAAAAATTGCACCCAGTCTTAACTATAAAAGTTTGTTATAGGAAGTCGGCGATCTTTGCCAAATGCTTTTTGAGAAATTCTTACCCCTGGCGGAACTTGTCTTCTCTTATATTCTGAGCGGTCTAAAAGTTTGGCAACTTCTTTGATAGCTTCTTTACTGATTTCTTTTTTCAGGCTCATATCCTTTTCAATAGCTGCTGTGGCTTCAGGCACCGTCATGTCATCTTCAACTAGGGCTTTTAAAATGGTATCTAGTTCATCATAAGGTGGAAGACTTTGGTCATCGGTTTGATTTGGGGAAAGCTCAGCTGAAGGTGGCTTTTCAAAAACATTTTTGCCGATGAGTGGCGACTTGTCTTTTTGATTTCTCGTTTTGGTGCTTCTCATTTTCGCCAAACTATATACTTCTGTCTTCCAGAGATCTTTAATGACAGCAAAAGCCCCTGCCGTGTCGCCGTATAAAGTTGAGTAACCCACAGCACTTTCACTCTTGTTGCCAGTGGTAAGAACTAGCCAGTCATAAAGGTTAGAAAGCGCCATAAGCAGAGTTCCTCGAATTCGGGCTTGTATATTTTCAAACGCCAAATCTCTGTTACCACCTGTAATGTCGGGGGCTTCATCTACGGTTTTTAAGAATGCGGCATGGGCAGTTTCAATTGGAATCTGCTGCCAGTGAATGCCAAGATTTTCTGCCAATGCCTTTGCATCGGCAACTGAATGGTCAGAGGAAAACCGTGAGGGCATCGAAACCCCGTGAACTTTGTCTGCCCCAACTGCATCTGTTGCAATAACTGCCACAAGTGAAGAGTCAATGCCTCCTGACATGCCTATTACCACTCCTTCAAACCCATTCTTTTTCACATAGTCACGGGTGCCAAGCACAAGCGCTTCATAGATT
>JAHRAM010000189.1 GCA_020027305.1 Acidimicrobiia bacterium
AGCTTCTGACATTAGTGAGGCAGAAGATTGGCTGATTGAACATCCTTGCCCACCTGTTTTTAGGTCGGTGAGTTTTCCATCTTTGGCTTCTAAATATATGATGACTTCATCTCCACAGAGCGGGTTAAAGCCTTCTGCTCTGTGAGCTGGAGGGCATGACAATTCCCCTCGATTCCTAGGGCTTCTGTAGTGGTCAAGAATAATCTCTCGGTAACGGTCTTCTAAATCTGCCATTTTTCGTTTTTGTTTCCCCTTTATTTATTTAGCTTAAAGAAATCTCTAACTTCTTCTAAGGCTATTGAGAGTTGGTCGATTTCTGTCTCATCATTATATATATAGGTCGAAGCACGTACAGTTGCACCTATGCCTAATTCTTGCATCAAGGGTTTTGCACAGTGATGCCCTGCCCTAACAGAGATAGCATGTTCATCAAGCACTTGTGAAACATCGTGTGCATGAATGTCTCCATATTTGAAAGAAATCAGGCCACCTCGCTCAGCTGGTTCGCTAGGGCCATAAATCTTAATTTGGTCGCCATGCTTTTCGGTCAATAGGCGAAGGGCATAGGCAGTTAGCGATATTTCATGTTCTCGTATATTTTCCATTCCAATATCGTCAAGATAATCAATGGCCGCCCCCAATCCAATAGCTTCTGCAATTGGGGGAGTGCCAGGTTCAAATTTCCATGGAAGCTCATTGGTTATAAAGCCTTCGGTTGTTACATTGATAATCATCTCGCCGCCGCCCATAAACGGTGGAAGTTTTTCAAGCAACTCTTGTTTGCCATATAGCACGCCAATGCCAGTGGGGCCGCACATTTTGTGGCCAGAAAAAACTAGGAAGTCGCAATCCAACTCTTTTACATCGGTTGGGCTGTGTGGTACGAACTGGCATGCATCAAGCACCACTAGGCTATCTTGGTTTCTTGCCAATTTTGCAATTTCTTTAACAGGGTTTATTGTTCCCAACACATTTGACATGGCAGAAACTGCAATAATCTTTACGCCATCTGCCAGCTTTTCTAGCTCTTCCATATTCAGCTTGCCTTCTTCGTCAAGGCTCACCCAGCGAAGTTCAATGTTTTTCCTTTCTGCCAGCAGTTGCCATGGAACAATGTTTGCGTGGTGTTCCATATGAGTGAGCAAAATAGCATCGCCATCTTTTAGTGTTGAGCCGAGGCTATGTGCTAGCAAGTTCAACCCTTCGGTGGCATTCTTTGTAAAAATAATTTCTTTTGGAGAATTTGCATTGATGAATTTTTTAACCTTCTCCCTAGCATCTTCAAATGCCTTAGTGGTTCGCTCACCCAAATAGTGTGCCCCGCGATGAACATTGGCGTTAATGGTTTCATAAAAAGAGTTCATAGCCTCAATCACTTGGCGGGGCTTTTGCGATGTAGCGCCAGAGTCTAAATAGGTGAGTGGCTTGCCGTTAATCTCTTGGCAAAAGATAGGGAAGTCGGCTTTAATCTTTTTTACGTCAAGTGGCATTTAACCCTGCCTTTTCTTTGGCGCTTTTTTCAATCTTTTTCTTGTCTGCTGTTTTTGATTTGTTGGATGCATTTTCTACATTAGATTTTTGCCAGCTCTCATAGCCTTTGGCTTCAAGCTCTGTTGCTAGCTCCATTCCACCGCTAGCTACGATTTGCCCATCAATGAGGATGTGGATGCAATCTGGTTGGAGCAGATCTAGCAACCGTTGAAAGTGGGTGACCACAAGCAACCCAGTGTCGGGTCGTTCTTTTCTAATTTCTTGAATGCCCTGTGAAACTACTTTGAGGGCGTCAATGTCAAGCCCTGAATCTGTTTCATCTAAAATAGCAAGCTCTGGTTCCAAAATCGCCATCTGTAAAATCTCATTACGTTTTTTCTCACCGCCTGAGAACCCATCGTTTACAAAGCGGTCAGCAAATGAAGGGTCTATATTCAGCTTTTCCATCCACTCTAGAATTTTCATTCTTAGTTCAAGCACGGGTTGTTCTTCTTGCTTTCTAGCATTTAGGGCTTGGCGCAAGAAGTTGTTAACCGACACACCAGGCAGAGATTGCGGATATTGAAAAGCCAGAAATATGCCTGCCTTGCCTCGCTCTTCTGGTGTCCATTCGGTGATGTCTTGTCCGTTAAATTCCACCTTCCCTTTAGTCGTTTTATATTCTGGGTTACCAAGAAGTAGTGATGCTAGAGTTGATTTGCCAGACCCATTGGGGCCCATAATGGCGTGTAGTTCTCCTTTTTGAATTTTTAAATCAACGCCCTTTAGAATGGTGGTTCCATCTTCTGTGGCACAATTTAGGTTTTGAACTGAAAATAAAGTATCGCTCATAAGGTTCAATTCTAGCAGTGAATTGGCAACCTTTATTTTGAACTACCAGCCTCTGTCGACCCATTCTTGAATGTGTGGGCTTTCTTTGCCAATGATGGTGTCTTCGCCGTGACCAGGTAGCACCAATGTGTCGGCTGGAAGTTTCGAAAAGAGCAGTTCGTCAATAGATTTTATTATTGTGTTGAAGTCGCCACCCTCAAAAGCAGTTGCGCCAGGACCTCCTGGAAATAACGTGTCTCCGCTAAACAACACTGTTGAGTCTTCCAGTTTGAAACATATTGAGCCAGGGGTATGGCCTGGGGTGTGGATGGGCGTTAGTTCAAGTTTGCCAACAACAATAGGAGATTCCATATCAATAATCTGGTCGTAGGCTTCAAGCATATGGGAGTCGTCTTTTCCAACCGATACCTCATAGCCAGCATCCCTTAGCTCTGGCACAGCTTGGATGTGATCCCAGTGGCCGTGTGTTTCAATAACTTGTTTTACAGAAAGGGTTTTACATAGTTCTAGTAGACGTTCGTGTTCGTTTGCTGCATCAATTAACACAGCATCGCCAGTTTGGCGACATCGCAGAACGAACACATTGTTATCCATTTGCCCTACAACCACACGGTGAATTTCAGCTTGGGTGTCTCGGTAATGAAGAGTGGGGGTGATGCCTTGATTTTTTTCATCTAGAACCACTCGCTCACTATCGGGTGCTAGATAGTGGTCGATTTTACAGGGGTGTTCCATTTCATTTTTCATTTTATTTTTTGTTTTAATGTCTTTCAATTTTATGATATTTCCAATTTTCATTTTCTATTTGGAAATAATGCCTCTTGCTAGTAATTTTGAAATAGGCTAGCAATTTCCAAATAAAGGAAAGCTCCATAACCATTAGTTTAAAGTAGAAAGAGTTAAAACAACATGAATTTTGCATTTAGCGAAGAACAAGAAGAGCTTAGGAAAGTAGTAAAACAGTTCATGGAAGACAAATCGCCTGAGGCGGCGGTTCGTGAGTTAATGGCATCAGATACTGGCTATGACCCAGATGTTTGGAAGCAGATGGGCGAGCAGATGGGGCTTCAGGGTTTGATATTTCCTGAGGCGATGGGAGGCTCTGAGTTTTCATATATTGAATTAGTTGTGGTGCTAGAAGAAATGGGTCGGGCGCTTTTATGTGCTCCATATTTTTCTTCGGTAGTGCTGGCAGGAAATACACTTCAGCATTTGCCAGAGGGCGGAGACAGAGATGAGCTTCTTTCACGTATTGCAACTGGTGAAGCAATTGCCACATTGGCATATGTAGAAGAAGGTGGCAGGTGGGATTTAGACGGCATCCAAATGGAAGCTAAAAAATCAGGCGATGGTGAATATGAACTAACTGGAACAAAAATGTATGTTCCAGACGGCACTGTGGCAGACATTATTTTAGTGCTGGCAAAAACAGAGTCAGGCGTTAGTGTTTTGTGGTGTGAAGGAGATGCCAAAGGGCTAGAAAGAACCAGCCTCTCCACGTTAGACCAAACCAGAAAGCAGGCTAGGCTTGAGTTTTCAAAAACGCCCGCTAAGTTGGTTGGAAACGAGGGGAGTGCCAGTGAAATATTTTCGTTGGTGATGGATTTAGCAGCAGTTGCCTTAGCAGCTGAGCAAGTTGGTGGGGCACAGATGTGTCTTGATATGTCGGTGGAATATTCAAAAGAGCGAATCCAGTTTGGTAGGCCTATTGGTAGCTTCCAAGCAATTAAGCATAAGTGTGCAGATATGTTGCTAGAGGTTGAGTCGGCAAAGTCGGCTGCTTATTATGCCAGTTGGTGTGCTTCTGAATTAAATGATGAGCTCCCATCTGTGGCAGCACTTGCCAAGAGTTATTGCTCAGAAGCATATTTTCATGCAGCTGCTGAAAACATACAAATTCATGGTGGTATTGGTTTCACTTGGGAACACCCTGCCCACCTTTATTTCAAACGCGCCAAATCAAGTGAGCTAATGTTTGGTGATCCAACCTATCACCGTGAGTTGCTGGCGCAGCGAATTGGGCTGTAGTTTATAGTTGCTGTCGAACTTGTTTTTGTAATCCTTAAAGGGATGCCTTGCGTTTGTTCTTTTTTGCTCTGATATTTTATAACATAATGATATGTGGTTTCTAATAGCGCTGGCTGGCATTTTGGTTTTGGGTATTGCCTTCTATTCGGTTTTTCGTGTGAGCAGCCGTTTAGCAAACACAGAGGCACTTTCGGTTTACGACCCAAAGGCGGCCGCCGATTTTATAATGTCTGAACTTCCGTCATCAATAGCCTTAGAGCGACATGAGGTTGAGTTTTTGATGAGAAGTCATTTGGACTATCTACGAGCAAGTGGCATTGCAAATCAAGGGCTTGCTGACACAATGGCAATAACGATGGCAGAAAAAACTTCAGAGCCGTTAGCAGATGAAAATGAGCTAGTAGATTTCACACTAGAGCAGCTAAAAGAAGCTGAGTTTGAGATTGATGTTACAAGTGTGGTGGTGGTGCTTGACTTGAGCGTTCAATATTTGGTTTCAGTAGGGGCAGTTGGTTCATCAGTTGAAAATGACACTGCTAATAATAGCTGAATGGAACCAAAGAATTACCTTAAAGAAATAATTTAATCAATCAATACACAGTTCCAATCTCTTAAACTTATAGAAGTAGTCTTATGAGAAATTAAAACTATTAAAACAAATAAGCGAGGTCAAACGATTAACCACCCTCAATTTTCTAATGGCAAAAAATAAACTTCAATAAATAAAAACAGGCAAATGACAAACATATCAAAACTACAAGCTCAAGTTGAAGAAACGTGGAATGCCCTACAAGATGGGGTAGGCGATTCCCCTTCCTCTGAAGAAATTGAAAAGCTAGCAGATGCTACCCTTGATTTGCTAGACACTGGCAAGGTTCGTGTGGCAGAAAAAGTAAATGGCGAGGTTCAGGTGAATGAGTGGCTACGCCAAGCAATCCTTTTAAAGTTCAGGGTTGCCAAAATGGATACCATTGAAAATGGCCCGTTTGAATATATTGACAAAGTTCCACTCAAAAGTGATTATGAAAAGCGGGGCGTCCGTGTGGTGCCAGGAGCTTCTGCTCGTTATGGAAGCTATGTCGCCCCAGGTGCTATCCTCATGCCATCTTATGTAAATGTGGGAGCCTATGTGGCAGAAAACACAATGGTAGACACATGGGCAACCGTTGGATCGTGTGCCCAAATTGGCAAGAACGTTCACCTTTCAGGCGGGGTTGGAATTGGTGGCGTGCTAGAACCCCCAAATGCCAAGCCAGTTTGGATTGGTGATGAATGTCTAATCGGCAGTCGATGTGTGGTTGCTGAGGGGGCAGAAGTAGGGGATGGCTCAGTGCTGGGGGCTGGATGTGTTTTGACTGGCTCAATCCCAGTTTTTGGAGAAGCTGAGGATGGAACAGTGAAGGAACTTCATCGTGGGTATATTCCACCTTGGTCGGTTGCCATTTCAGCCAGTCGTGAGTTTCGTGAAACAGATGAGGGAAAATTCTATGCCCCGTGCATATATATTGTGAAGCAATTAGAAGAGGGAGCGAGACACGACAAGTCACGCCTAAACGAAGTTCTTCGAGATCATGGCACTGGGCTATAGCAAGTCAGATGGCATCTCAAGAAGATAACAGGACAGACGAGCTTTTAAAACTAACTCACGAATTAATTGAAATTCCGTCTGTAAGCAGAAATGAAACAGCAATTGCTGATTTTGTTCAGGCAAAGCTCCAAATAATTGAGGGGTTAAGCACCGAGCGAGTTGGCGACAATTTAGTTGCTAGAACTGAACGCGGGCTAAACAAGAGATTGATTTTGGGGGGGCACCTTGACACTGTTCCTCATGCGCCTGAGTTTTTGCCAGAGTTAAAAGATGGAGTTGCCTCAGGGCCAGGAGCCATAGATATGAAAGGTGGGCTGGCGGTGATGCTTGCTCTAGCTAATGAAACCGAAAAAGAAATTGCCTCGACAAGCGAAATGGATATTTCCTTTGTGTTTTATGTGGCAGAAGAAATTGACATTCAATATAGTGGGTTGCGGCAACTTGAGCGAGAAAGACCAGATTTGCTAGAAGCTGATGCTGCCATTTTGCTTGAGCCAACTGGTGGGATTATTGAAGCAGGGTGTCAAGGAACGATGAAGGTGTTGCTCAGACTAAAGGGAAAACGTTCACACACTGCCAGAGCTTGGAAAGGGGTAAATGCTGTTCACAGGCTGGCACCAGTTCTTTCAGCTATCAGCAATTATGAGCCACGGCGGCCAGTCATAGATGGTTGTGAATTTATAGAAGCTCTTCAGGTGGTTTCAATCAATGGAGGAGTGGCAGGCAATGTCGTGCCTGATTTAGCAGAGATGGTAATCAACGTTCGCTTTGCTCCTGACAAAGATTCAAAGACAGCCCTTAATGAGCTTGCTGAATTGATTTCCAAAGCATCTGGTGAGCTTGAAATTGTTGATGCCGATATGGAAAGCAAAAAAGATGAAGTTGAAGCCGACACTCTTCAGATAGTAGATGTTGCTGAACCTGCTATGCCATCATTAGACAATCTTCTTTTGAACGATTTTGTGAGCCAAGCAAAAGAAGTTCGTGCCAAGTTGGGCTGGACTGACGTCGCTTATTTTTACCAAAAAGGAATTGGAGCGCTCAACTTTGGGCCAGGAAACCCTGAACTATCACATACTTCAAATGAAAAGGTTTCGAGGGAAGAGCTTTTTGGTGCTTATAGCGCTCTAAGGAATTTTATTTTTTAGCACTTATTTTTTAAGTAGGCGCAAAAATAACATTCCGTCATTGTCTTTTAGAACTCTTACAAGTTCCATATTGTAAAAACTGGAATTGCCGCTTATGTCGTTGCCGTCGTTGGGGTTGCTGATGCTCTCAGAGTTGTTGACAATGTTTCTAAATATTTCGGGACCGTTTTCATTTGTAATGATTGGCGATAATGTCAAACATATTTCATCAATGAGATTAGCTTTCATCATTTGTCCGTTCAATGTCGGGCCACCTTCTAGGAGAATTTTCTTATCTGTGAAATCTTTTAGAACTTCTTTCATGTCCACAGTTAATGTTTTCAATTGCCTAACCTCAGCACGGCTTTCAAGTTCCAGCATTTTTTCTTGTGGAGCATTTTTACCTGTGTAGATGATTGGCTGACTACTTTTTTCTTTCAAGGATTTGTTTTCTAAAAATCTATCGCCATCATTAAAATTCAAACTGCCGCTTATCAAAATCAATCTTGGGTTTTCAGCTTGCCCTCTCTCAAGGCGACGTGCTTTAGTTTTATTGTCAACTTTAGGTGTGTCATACTTTTCTATTCGAGCAGTGTTTGCCCCCACCAAAATATAATCAGCGCTTGCCCGTAGCGCCTGAAAAACCATCTTGTCGCCCAATTCATTAAATCCTTTTGAAAGACCCCCTGAAAGTTCGCCGCTAGTTATTGATCCGTCAATGGAAGAAATCATATTTAAAGTTACCCAAGTGCCTTTCTCTAATTCGGCCAGTCGTTCAACCTCATATACTTGAGCGACATCTATATTATTGTTGGGGTTAGGCCAGATTTCATCCATTGGTTTTTATTTCTTGTTTTTGTTGTTTGTTATTTTTACTTTTGTTTTTTTATCTTTATATATTTTTTAATGACATGTTTATTTCTTAGTTGTTTTTGTTTCACTATATCGTTTATATATTTTTTACAACATTTTCATTTCTTCAATAATTTTAATTGTGTGACACAATTATCAAGCATGATATTAAAATTGTGGAAAAGTAGCGGTTATTCCACAGAAACTAGTGGGTTTTCCCCAGAAAATACTCAAGATTTTAACAGCGAACTTTTCTCTATATGAACGAAAATATATAAGAAAAAAATATAGGGAACAAAAAATGGTAATTAAAGATTCAACAAAAACAAAAATACGCACAAAAAATAAAAAAGTGAAAACTTTAGAGCAAGCTGAACTTAGACGTTATTTTACAAATAGCAATTTTATAAGTCGCCGGGGTAGAACTGGTGCCGTTGTAGATATTGAAAATAGTGTTTCAGGCAAGGTTGTTGATGGTGATACTGCCAATGGTGTTGATAGCGATTATGAAAATGTCTACGACCTCTTTGAATGGCAAATAGTTGATGCTCGGATTTCAGCAGTCGATAGCACTCCTGAAAATCCAAACATAATTTTTGAAAAGATAAATCTTGAGTTCCCCACGACCTGGTCACAGAATGCTATAAACATTGTGGCGCAGAAATATTTTGCCGATGGTGAGACTTCACTCAAAGATATGGTGTCTAGGGTGGTCACCACAATTAAGCAATGGGGCATAGAAGCAAATTATTTTAACTCAATTGAACAAGCTGAAATTTTTGCAGACGAGTTGAGTTACATTCTTATCTCACAACGTGCATCTTTTAACTCTCCCGTTTGGTTCAATATTGGGTTGCCAGATAGAACACAGCAGTCGTCAGCTTGCTTCATTCTCTCGGTAGAAGATTCACTCAAATCAATTTTAGATTGGGTTTCAAATGAGGGTGCAATATTCAAAGGTGGCTCAGGAGCTGGGGTGAATCTCTCAAACATCCGTGGTTCCACAGAAAAACTTTCTGGCGGCGGAGTGGCATCTGGTCCAGTTAGCTTTATGAGAGGAGCAGATGCTTCAGCAGGAGCCATCAAGTCTGGTGGAACCACTAGGCGAGCTGCCAAAATGGTTGTGCTTGATGATGACCATCCAGATATTTTGGAGTTCATAAATTGTAAGGCGCTTGAAGAAAAAAAGAGCAGAGCGCTTACAGCAGCTGGTTTTGATATGGGGGTAGATGGAACAGATAAACAATCAATTCAATTTCAAAATGCCAATAACTCCGTTCGTTTGAGCGAAGAGTTTTTTGAGGCTGTCAAAGATGATAGCGACTGGAAACTAAAAGCTAGAACTACAGGAGAAACCGTAAAGAAGGTAAAGGCCAAAGAACTCTTAGAAAGTATCGCACAAGCTGCCTGGGAATGTGCCGACCCTGGAGTTCAATATGATTCAACTATCAATGACTGGCATACAACACCTAATGCAGGCAGGATTTCTGCTTCTAACCCATGTAGTGAATACTTTCACCTAGACAATTCGGCATGTAATCTTTCTAGCCTGAACTTACTGGCATTTTATGATGATGACTTGGGTGACGGCACAGAAGATTGCTTTGATGTTGAAGGATTTACTCATGCTATAAATATTATGATTTTGGCACAAGATATTTTAGTTGGCTTCTCTGACTATCCAACTGAGACCATAGGTGAAACTGCCCGTGCCTATAGACAGCTAGGTTTGGGATACACAAATTTAGGCGCACTCATAATGTCAATGGCTGTGGCTTATGATTCTAGGCAAGCCAGAGAGCTGGCAACAGGAATTACTGCTCTTATGACAGGGCAGGCATATTTGACTTCTGTTGAAATAGCGAAAAAGATTGCGCCATTTGATGGCTTTGAAGGTGATAGGCAAAACATGCTTAATGTTCTTAGAAAGCACTCCGACAGCTTAAAAGAGTTCCTACAGGCGCCCCAATATGACAACACACATATTTCTAAAAGTAGCCCTGCTTCTGAGGAGAGCGATATTTCTGAAAGTAGTTATATTTTTGAAACAGCTAATGAAATCTGGCAAGAAGTCATAATCCAAGCAGAGGTTTCAGGGGCAAGAAATTCGCAAGTAACTGTGCTTGCTCCCACTGGCACGATTAGCTTTATGATGGATTGTGACACAACTGGAATTGAGCCTGATTTTGCTCTAGTAAAAACCAAGCAATTGGTTGGAGGTGGAAAAATGACAATTGTCAATCAGTCAGTTGAGCGAGCTCTCAAGCGGTTGGGATATGATGCCAAAACTACAAAAGGCATTATTGAATATATTAAAGAGAACGGTTCAATCAAAGGCTCAGCTATTTTGGCCGAACATAGAAATGTTTTTGATTGTGCTGTAGGTGAAACGAGTATTAGTGCTGACGGGCATATTCTTATGATGGCAGCAGTTCAGCCATTCATTTCTGGAGGCATCTCAAAAACCGTTAACTTGCCTTCATCAATCACCCAAGAAGAAATTGCCGACCTTGTTGTTAGGGGGCATGAACTAGGCATAAAAGCTCTTGCTATTTATAGAGATAGCTCAAAGGTTTCACAGCCACTTTCTGCTAAAACACTTTCTGCTAATGCGTCCAACAATACCTCTAACAAGAATAATGTTTCTACTAATACATCTCCAAACGATAATATATCGCAAAAAGTTGAAAGTGATGGCGTGAATAATGAAGAGCAACCAAACATTCCAGTCAGGCGAAGACTCCCTAAAATAAGAGATTCCAAGACATTTGAGTTTGTGATGTCTGGGTGCAAGGGATATGTGACGGTGGGAGAATTTGAAGATGGAAGCCCTGGTGAAATCTTTGTAAAGGTTTCAAAGCAAGGTTCAACTTTGGCTGGCACTATGGATGCATTTGCCATTGCAATATCTCACGGGCTTCAATATGGTGTTCCGCTTGCTAGCTATGTCAATGCATTTATAGGAATGAAGTTTGAGCCAACGGGGATAACCGATGATGAAGATATAAGGTTTGCAACCAGCATCATTGATTATATTTTTAGACGGCTGGCGCTGATGTATCTGTCTGAAGAAGAACAAACTAGGTTAAACATATTTAAGCCGATACGAAATGATTTAAATAGAACAAATGATTCATTAAACGGTAACAATTTAAACGGTAATAATGGCACCACAGGCACTTCAAAGGACCAAGCTGTGAGAGCGTCATTATTTCAAAACACCCAAAGCGCCACTAATGATTTTCAAGAAAATACATCTAAAGAAGAAGTAAGGCAAGAAGAGGTAATAGACCAAAACATTCCAATATGTTCTAGCTGTGGGCATTATATGATTCGAGCTGGCACCTGCTTTGCCTGCCAGATTTGTGGCTCAACTAGCGGTTGTAGCTAGGTTTTAATATATTTAAATATTTAAGAACAGGCCAATTTTTAGACTTAGCGTTTGTATCACTTGCTCCAGCCATTAAATTGAATCAACACTTGTGGCTACGTTGATTTAATTGGGGGAAGCTCTAAAAAGGCTATCTCTTTGCTTTGGAATTCTTTGTTGTGAGGCGTTAAATTTTGAGAGCTTGGCTTTTGCTCTAATTCTTGGTTAGTTGACTTTTGAAAAACTGGATACCTCATTTTAAATTTAGAAATTTGAGATTTAGATAAATTTAATTGCATCAAATCTGACTCTGTGTCACCTATTTCTTCAGACATTGTTTTTGTTGTTAGCGCTTCTGTATCATCTGGTGATTTTTTTATCTCCAACTTTTTTACCCGAGCCTTTTTTATGAGTGCAGTTTGTAAAATCTCAGCTGCTTGAACTGAAAGCTCGTTAAGGGGGCGATTTCTGTGGGTTCTCGTTCCAAGATTTACCTCATCAATGCTTTCAACTCCAAATATGTTTGATATATTAATTAACAGCCCAATCTCAACTCCATATCCACAAACAAATGGAACCTGTTCGCCTGCATTCCGTCTGATGGCGTATTCTCCAGAAAGAGGTTCTTTGATGTGCGCTAGTTCAGGGAACAACAACGATAGCAGTGGTCTTGCCATAAGCCAAGTTGTTCTACCACCGCCATCTTTTCCATCAAGCATTCGGTTTTCATAAAACCCTTTCACCATCATAGTTGTTTCGTTTTCAATAAGTGGGGTAGCAAGTTTTTCAATGATAGCTGGTTCAAAATTTTCTAGGTCGCCATCGCACCAGACCACAATTTCAGATTTTGTTTTAAGCAGGCTTTCATATAGAGCAGCTCCTTTGCCAGTTTGTTTGGGCGGCCCCACTACAACTGCTCCTGCCTTATGGGCGATTTCTACTGTTTTGTCTGTAGAACCTCCATCAACCACAAGCAACTCAGAAACTTCTACTGAAGCACCTGTTGGAGTGCTTATTTTTTGGTTAAGCAGGTTTTTAGCAATGGCTTTACAAATAGCCCCAATAGTCTTTGCCTCATTTAGGGTGGGGATACAAACCGCTAGCATTACTATTTATTTTTTGCTTTAGGGATTTCAAACAGCAGGTGTTGGCTAAGGTCACCGAATTGATCCGTAATCATAGTTCGTTGCTTAAAGTGCCAACGGTTGCCATCGTCTTTAACCCGCTCAAATAAATCATGGTACCTTCCTGTGATTATCGGTTGAAGGGGAAGGGTATCAGTTGCTTGAAGCACCGTATAGTATGACCTTGCCTTAGCAGTCATATCATCATCGGCTATCTCAATAATTAAGTTGGTTATAACATGTTTTGATTTAGGTGTTCCATCAGCTGGGTAAAGGCGGGTTGAATTTTTATACATTTCAGTAACAGCGTCAGCCCCTTGGATTTTCATTCCTTCCTTACTATCTTCATCTCCATTCCCAGCCAATATAGTGGCATATTTAAATAGTTCCCCAATTCCTTCAAAATCGCCAGCATCAATTCGCTCGGCGTATCCAAAAATCAAAGCCTGTATTTCAAGCATGCTTTTAGCATTCATACTTTTAAATTTTAGCTGTTAGCTAACATTTAATTTATGGAGATATTTGCTGCCATTCCCAGTCCTAGCAGTTCATCTTTTAGTATTGGCCCACTCACAATTAGGTATTACGGAATCGTCATAGCAATCGGAGTGTTGCTTTTGATTTGGCTTTCAGTTAGGCGATTGACGAAAAAAGGTTTCTTGACAGATGATTGTATTTATATGGCGTGGATTGCTGTGCCTTCTGGACTTATTGGTGCTCGCATTTACCATCTTATAACTGACTGGGATGAATATAGGGGGCGAGCAGGAGATATTTGGAAGATTACTGAGGGGGGGCTTGGAATTCCTGGTGCAGTTATCGGTGTAGCAATCGGCATTATGATATATGCTCATATCAAAAGGCTTGACAAACGGCTGCTTACAGATGTTATTGCCCCACTTATTCCAATGGCACAGGCAATTGGGCGCCTAGGGAATTGGTTCAATCAAGAACTTTATGGAAAGCCAACCAATTTGCCGTGGGCGGTGAAGATTGATGAAAATGTTGTAGCAAGAGATACCCCAACATATATAGGTGAAACAACATTCCATCCATTTTTTCTTTATGAGGGGTTGTGGAATTTGCTTTTGCTGGGCGCTCTACTTTATTTAGAGAAAAAGCAGTTGGTGAAAAAAGGGCAGATGATTGCCTATTATGTGTTGGGCTATACCTCAGCTCGAATAGGGCTGGAGTTCCTAAGAGTAGATTTTGCCAATGAGTTTTTGGGGCTTCGAATAAATGTTTGGGTAATGTCAGGGTTCTGGCTGTTGGCTCTAGGGTTCTTGATATACGACAACTACATTCGCAAACACCGCATTCAACCAAAGACATTTACTCCTAGTTCTTAAAAACATTTTAAAATAGGGTGCATTTGGCAAAGTAATTCGCTACAATTAATTCCTGCATAAAGAGTGGCTTTGCAAAAGTCCAGCAACCTAGGAGGACATCTAAGGTGCTTGTTTAAGAAACTATGTGGCCCAAAAAATAAAAGCGGGCAAAACATGTCCAATGAATACAAAAGATAACACAGATAAAAGAGACAGACAAAACCACAGGTCAGAGTCGGTAAATCTTACAAACGGCTCACCTTTTGTCTTGACGAGTGGGCATCGCATTCCAGAGGTTGTAGTTCAATATGATTCGTGGGGAGAGTTGTCGCCTGAAAAAGATAACGCCATTTTGTTGTGTCATGCTTTGACGGGTGATAGCCGTGCTGACAAATGGTGGAGTAGTTTGGTGGGAGAGTCAAAAGTCATTGATACCGACAAGTATTTTGTAGTATGTTCAAATGTCTTAGGAGGCTGCGATGGCACTACGGGTCCAGTTGAATATACCGAAGACTTCCCAACTGTAACCATTAGAGATATGGTACGAGCGCAAGAGATGCTTAGAGAGCATCTAGGGGTAAAATCTTGGGCAAGTGTCATCGGAGGCTCTATGGGGGGAATGCAGGCTCTAGAGTGGGCAATAATGTTTGGTGAAAGGGTTCGCTCAATTGCTCCAATATGTACCACTTTGGCAGCCACTCCGTGGCAGATTGCTTTTAGCGCTGTAGGGCGAAATATTTTGGCATTAGATAATGGTTCTGAAGAGGCCTTATCTGTGGCGAGGGCAGTTGCCATGATTTCATATAGAAGCGATAGGCTTTTTCAAGATAAATTTGGGCGCACGCTTTCTACCCCTGATGAAATTTATGAGCTATGGAATAAATTTGAAGTTGAAAACTATCTCAAACACCAAGGTGTTTCATTAAACCGCAGATTTAATTCCGCTTCATATCTTATATTGAACAAAGCAATGGACTTACACGATATTGGCAGAAATAGAGGTGGTGTTGAAAAAGCTGCTGCCCTAATAAATGTTCCAACTTTAGTTTTGAGCGTTGATTCTGATATTTTGTATCCAGTTCGGCTCCAAGAAGAAATGGTTGAACTGATTTTGGCTGGAGGAACATCTTGCCATCATGACATTTTAAAGAGCGACTATGGACATGATGGATTCTTAATTGAAGCAGAACAGGTAGGTGAAAGCCTAAGTTCATTTCTAGCAGGCATAAAATAAGGAGAGCGAAATGGAAAAGAATAAAAAAGAAAAAACAGATAGCCAGGCCGATACACAAGCTCATATACAGGCTCATATACAGACTCATATACAGACCAGGCTAATAACTTCTGGCAGGGGAGAAGATGAGTCATCGCTTCCACCTGTTTTGTATCCAGCTACAGCTTTTGAAAATCCTTCCCTTGCTGAAGCAAATCGTATGTCTAGCGACCCAAATGAAACTCGGCTTTATGCTAGATATGGAAATCCCACAGTCGATGCCTTTCAAAAAGCAATGGCAGAATTAGAGGGGGCAGAAAAATCACGTGCCTTTTCTTCTGGTAGTGGTGCTGTGGCAACTCTCATTTTGGGTTTGTGTGAAACTGGTGACCACATTGTGGCTCAAAGCCAGCTTTATGCTGGAACAGTCTCTTTTCTTCGATTTGTTGCTGAACGTTTAGGGATTGAAGTTTCATTTATAGATGGCATGTCATCTGGCGCATTTGTAGAAGCAGTTAACAAAAAGACAAGGCTCATTTTTGTTGAAACTCCAGCAAATCCACAACTCGGTATTGTTGACTTATCTGAGTTGGCAGAAATAAAAGGGCCAATCAAAGTAGTGGATTCAACCCTTGCCCCCCCTGTGGTTCAAACTCCACTCAAGTTTGGGGTGGACTTATCACTTCATTCAGCCACAAAGTCAATTGGTGGACAAAACGATGCAACTCTAGGAGTCCTTTCAGGTTCAGCTGAGTTGCTTAACTGGCTCTGGACTCCTTCGGTTTTACTTGGAGCAAATGCAGCACCCTCTGAGGCATATAAAGGGCTTGTTGGAATTAGAACTTTGGGCGTTCGCCAAGAAAGACAATGTGCTTCTGCTCTCAAATTAGCCAAATGGCTTGAAGGAAATAGCTTGGTTGAATCAGTTTCTTACCCTAGCTTAGAAGCGCACCCACAATATGAGCTTGCTAAAAAACAGATGAGCAGTGGTGGCTCTTTGATTTGCTTTGATATCAAAGACCCAGAAATAAATTCAAGAGCATCCAAGTTTTTTGATTGCGTGAAACTAGCAAAGTTAGCTTCAAGTTTGGGTGGCCCTGAAACTTTGGTGACTGGACCAGCGTTTACTACTCATGTTGATTTAACCGAAGAAGAAATGAAAGAGGCAGGCATTAGCAAGGGAACAGTTCGAGTTTCTCTAGGATTGGAACACGTTGATGACATCATTGCTGATTTCGAGCAAGCTCTTTCAGCTATCAAATAAAAAAGGAATTATAATTGCTGAGCAATTGGCTGTTTGATGAACTAATCAACAAATAAAATGAAAAAAGATTTTAGCGACAAATTCAAAAGAGCCATTGAGCTAATTGATGAAAAAAATGCTGATGACCCTGAAACAATTTTTTATGAAGGCAAAGAACATCAAAAAGAGATTTTACATTCAGAGTTAATGACTAAGTGGGTGCTAGAACTGGATGAGGAGTCAACCGAAGCTCAACTACTTGCGGCTAGGGCGCATCACATCCGTCGTTTTGACCTTCCAAGAAGCAATTTTGAAGATGGGCGAAAGGGCTATTTGAAATGGAGAAAAGAGCAAGCCAAGCGACATGCTAATTTGGTAGAAGAAATTCTAAAACAGGTGGGTTATGAAGATGGGGACATTCAAAGAGTATCTAACATTATTCAAAAAAAGAATCTCAAAACTGATAGTCAAGTTCAAACTCATGAAGATGCCCTATGTTTGGTATTTTTAGAAACACAAAAGGATAACCTTGCTGAGAAGTTGGCAGATGACGAAAAGTTTGAAGATGTCATTCAAAAAACCCTCAAAAAGATGAGTGACACAGGCAAAGCTGTTGCTAAAGCAAACAATTTATTGTAAAAATTGCCTTTTTTATTCATTTGTTTACAAAAGCAGATTTATTTTTATGCCTTTAACAAAGCAAAGCAGCAAAGGGGTAAAGCGATGCTATCAATACTAAAAAACGTTAATAAAGTTACTGGCACAAATATTTTAAAATTCAAATAACATATTAAGTGTTGCGAATGTAGAATAACAGATAAGTGCGGATGTAGCTCAGTTGGTAGAGCGTCACCTTGCCAAGGTGAAGGTCGCCGGTTCGAGACCGGTCATCCGCTCCATTTTTACATTTTCTGTGGGCCATGAGGGACTTGAACCCCCGACCTCTTGCGCGTCATGCAAGCGCTCTAGCCAGCTGAGCTAATGGCCCGTTTTTTTCTATGCTCCTCTTATATTTTTTGAGCGCCGGGCGGGATTTGAACCCGCGACTGTACGGTTTTGCAAACCGTTCCCTTAGGCCGCTCGGGCACCGACGCTTGTGCTTCTTATTATTTTACATTCAAATCTATGTATTTAAATTTGATTATGTCTTAATTTTTACAATTTTGGCAAATAATGGAATATCAATATATTGGCACATATAGAAGGCGCATGGTAAGATAGCAATACCTGAATAGCGAAGTCTGGTTTGATTCCAGCGCTGTCGCGCAACGGTAGTGGCACAAATTTTGTGTAAAAATTTGAGCCTAGCCCGGTCGACTATTTAGTAACTAAAGAAAACTAAACGAAAGGAACACGCACGATGTTCAAAAATAAACAAACATTTGTTTTTCCACCCCACCCCTTTAGCAATCTAAAGGCAAAAATAAAAAAACTAAGGGCAAAAAATATTATTGTCTTAGGGCTTCTTATTTTACTAATAACAATTACATTTGTGAGTTGTAATCATAGCTCATCAAATAGCAATATTTCAAACACTAATATTTCACAGGCTCAAACCTCAGAGCAGGCTGAAGTTTCTGAAACGGTTAACAAATGCGACCCCAACAAAAATCACAGGGTTGTTTCACTTTCGCCAACTGCAACTGAAATGCTTTATGAAATTGGTGCAGCGGCTGTGGCAGTAGATGACCAATCAAACTATCCGACAAATGCCCCAAGCATTTCAGGCTTGAGCGGGTTTCAACCAAATGTAGAAGCAATTTTAGAATACAATCCTAATCTGGTGCTGACTAGTAGCAACAGAATTGAAGATGAGTTCTCAAAGTTAGAAGGATTTGATGTGTGTGTACTTCGCTTGCCAGCAGCAACTTCACTTGAAGAAATTTATAATCAAATAAAAATGCTGGGTGACATTTTAGAAAGAAGGGCTGAAGCCGACCAAGTGATTTCTAGTCTAAAGAAGCGAGTTGCAGAAGTTATAGTTGATGCACCAGAAGTGGAGTCTCTCACATATTATTATGAGCTGGACCCAACATTTTATTCTGTAACCGACAATACATTTATAGGCGTTGTCTTAGGTTTGCTAAATCTAAATAGCATTGCTAAAGATACCGAGTCAGATTATCCCCAATTAAACCCTGAAGCAATATTTGTGGCTAACCCTGACATCATCATTTTGGCAGACACCAAGTGTTGTGCGCAGAATGCTAAAACTGTCTCAGAGAGACAGGGTTGGCAAAACTTAGATGCAGTCAAACAAGGGAAAATCTTAGAACTAGATGATGACATTGCATCCCGTTGGAGCCCTCGTATTGTGAATTTAATGGAAGGAATTAGAGATTTTTTAAATGAAAATTTTAAGTAACTCATTTTTGGGAACTTTCTATAAAAAGACAACTGAAAACTCAATCAATAAAGCCCGATTCCCTAAAGCCTTCTTGGCTATTGCTTGCTATTGCTTGCTTGCTTGCCAGTTTGCTTTTAGGTGTTTTGGTTGGGCCGACCAATCTGAATCCGTTTAGGGTTTTAACAGAGATTATCGATTGGGTTTTGCCTTTTAGTATTGACTCTGGGCTAAGCAATATTGAGTCGTCAATTGTTATAGACATTCGCTTGCCCAGAGTGATAATGGCACTTTTGGTTGGAGCAATGTTAGCATTGAGCGGTTCGGCTTATCAAGGAGTATTTAGAAATCCATTAGCTGAGCCTTATCTTTTGGGTGTAGCAGCAGGTGCAGGCTTGGGTGCCACAATTGCAATCATTACAAATCTGGGGGAAAGCAAATGGTCGCTTCCTATATTTGCTTTTGTTGGTGGTTTTGTAGCATCTGCCATTAGTTATTTTGTGGGTAGTGCTGGCAAAACAAACGGTCGCCTAGACAACACGGTCTCTTTGATTTTGGCAGGGGTCAGTATTTCCAGCTTTTTCACTGCCATTCAGGTATATCTCCAGCAAGCGCATGTTGATACCCTCCGTGAAGTTTATAGTTGGGTACTTGGCAGGTTTTCGGTTCAAGGTTTTGAAGAGATATTAATTGTTTTACCGTACTTTTTTGTTACCTCTTTTGTCATATTGTTATATCGCCGAGTACTATCTGCTTTTGAAGTAGGAGAGGAAGAAGCATACAGTCTTGGGGTTGATGTTAGAACCAGTCGTCTCATAGTTTTGCTGGCGGCTTCTATCTCGGCATCAGTTGCAGTAGCATTCACTGGGTTAATTGGGTTTGTTGGGATAATTATTCCACATTTAGTTCGGCTACTTTTTTCAAACTCTTACAGGGTAATCCTTCCGCTCTCAATGATATTGGGGGCTAGTTTTTTAGTGCTGGCTGATTTACTAGCAAGAACCGCTGTATCTCCTGGTGAACTTCCAATTGGTGTGGTTACCGCATTTGTGGGCGCTCCATTTTTTGTATTTGTGCTTTATAGGGCAAGGACGGCATAAGAGATGTTTCTAGAGACAAAAAATCTGAGCTATCAAGTAAATAAGAGGCGATTTGTGAAACGTTCGTCTATAGAAATTTTGAAATCGGTCTCGCTCCAAATTAACAGGGGGCAGTCGATGACGATAATTGGTCCAAATGGGGCTGGGAAGACAACACTTTTGAAATCCTTACTACATCTGCTACCAGACAAAGATACATTTGGAGAAGTTCTTATAAACGGAGAGCCAATCTCTAATATCTCCAAACGAGAGTTGGGCAAGCTCATTTCTTATGTGCCACAACGTCCGGTTCTACCATCGCGAATGTTGCTAGCCGACTATGTATTGTTGGGCAGGATGGCACACATCCCACCGTTTCTAAACGAGACGAAACAAGACCTCGATATTGTCTATGATGCGCTTGAAAAGACCTCTATGGTTTGGGCAAAAGAACGAATGCTTGGCTCCCTTTCAGGAGGTGAGCTTCAGCTGGCTGCCATTGCAAGGTCGCTTGCAACGCGGGCTCCTTTATTGCTTCTTGACGAACCAACTGCTTCACTTGACTTGAGACATTGCTATGAGTTGTGTGACCTCATTTATAGTCTTCCAAAAGAGGGAATAGCAGTCATAGCAACGATGCACGACCTAGCACTGGCAGCCCGTTTTGGCGATGAACTTTTATTGATGAGTCAAGGCGAGGTCTGTAAACGTGGTACAGCAAGCCAAGTGCTTACTGCCGAAAACATTCAATCTTATTATAAAATATCTGTCCGCACAGAAGTCTCATCAAAGGGAATAACTATTTTACCAAACTAGAATTAAAGGAGATAAGACAAATGGAACCACCAAAAAAATACGAAAAGAACCAAGCCTCTAAGACTCAAAAGAAAAAGTCAGCCAAGTCACTGTTTATTATTAACACTGGTGATGGAAAAGGCAAATCAACTTCTGCGTTTGGGGTTGTGCTCAGGGCATTAGCTAGAGATTGGAAGGTTTCAGTTGTTCAGTTCATTAAATCGGGGGAGTGGAACACGGGCGAACAGAAAATCGCACAAGATCTGGGTGTAGATTGGCTCATCGGTGGCAAGGGCTTTAGCTGGGAATCTGAAAACTTAGAAGATGACGAAGCTACAGCACTTGCATCTTGGAAAACAGCCAAACACATAATTGGCAACGCTAAATATGATTTGGTTGTGCTTGATGAAATCACATATCCAATAAATTGGAAATGGATTGATGAAGCTGATGTTCTAGACTGTATAAAAAATCGCCCTAAAAAAGTGTCGGTAATCGTAACGGGAAGAGATGCCCCAAAAGCCTTGATTGAGATTGCAGATACTGTTACAGAAATGAAAAAAATAAAGCATGCTTTTGATAGTGGCATAATCGCAAAAAAGGGTATTGATTATTAATTGGTAAAATATAGATATGGCAAATCGAGAAATTGTAGACGAACCAGAAATAATTCAACCAACTGAAAAGGTGGTTGCCAATTCTGAAGGTATGTTAGAAAAAATACCGAATAGTAAAGGTGATGTTGAGGGTAGCAATGAAAGTATCGAGAGTATCGAGCAACCCTCAAAAGTAATTCGTATGGGGGCAATGCTTGGACAATTGCTTGAAGAAGTTAGGGCAGCAGAAGTTGATGAGGCAGGTCGTGAGCGCCTAAAAGAAATCTATGAGCTTTCAGTCAAAGAGCTTGGCTCGGCCGTCTCAGATGATTTGAAGGAGGAGCTTAATCGTTTGGCAAAGCCCTTTGGGGAAGGTGAAACTCCATCTGGTTCTGAGCTTAGAGTGGCAAAAGCTCAGCTAGTGGGTTGGCTGGAAGGGCTAGTTCAAGGAATTCAAGCCACGCTTTATGCTCAACAGGTGGCAGCCCGTCAGCAACTTTCTGACATTCGCCAGCAAATGAGCTTGCCAAAACCTTCAGACAAGACTGGAGACATTCAGTCTAATTCGCCCGGCGCTTACTTGTAAGCGCCTTGTAAATTGTTGTGCTTACTTGTAAGCGCCTTGTAAGTCGTTGTGCTTACTTGTAAGCGCCTTGTAAATTGTTGTGCTTACTTAACAAGTGCCCCGCAATTTAGCATGTGTGTTTTTAACTCTTCAATTTTCTGAAACAAAGATAAATTAAAAGTTGCCTAAAAACCGCCAACCCCTACTAGGCGACAACTAAATTGGCAAATATGCCCTTCAAGTTTGCCACTAGCAATAAAAATTTAAAAATAAATTATCGACTAAGGATTACATCAATCATCAACCTCATCAACAATTAGCAATGCCAGACTCATTCGTTCACCTACATGTTCACACTGAATATTCAATGTTAGATGGAGCATCTCGCATTTCAGACCTAGTTTCAAAAGCTAAACAAGACGGGCAACCTGCCATTGGTATCACCGACCATGGAAATATGTATGGCACGATTGAGTTCTACAAAGAATGTGTTAAAGCTGGCATCAAACCAATCCTTGGCATTGAAGCATATATGGCTCATGAAAATGTTGCCGACCGTCCGACGCGGCGAGGAATAGTAGATGATTCTGGGGGCGAAACATCTTCTGGGCAAAAACTTTATTACCACCTAACTTTGCTTGCCAAAAATAATTCGGGGTACAAAAACCTCATCCAACTTTCCAGCAGATCATTTCTAGAGGGCTATTATTACAAGCCTCGGGTTGATTGGAATATTCTCTCTGAGCACGCAGAGGGACTAATAGCTACAACTGGATGTTTGGGAAGTCAGGTCAACCAATTCTTGCTTAACGACAATTATGATGAGGCTCTTAAACGGGCAGGTAAGCTACGAGAAATTTTTGGCAAAGAGAATCTTTTTGTGGAGTTACAAGACCATGGGATAGCTGCTCAAAAGCAAACAATGCCTGAGCTTTTAGAAATTGCTAAAACCCTTGATTTATCATTGCTTGCCACCAATGATTGTCATTACACCAATCGCGACGATGCACATGCACATGATGCCCTTCTTTGTCTTCAAACTGGTTCTGAAATGCAAGATGAAAACCGCTTTAGGTTTGAAGGCGAAGAGCATTTTATGAAAACCGCGCAAGAGATGAGAGAGCGGTTCAAGCAGTGGCCAGAGGCTTGTGACAGTAGCTTAGATATTGGTGATGCATGTAATGTTGAGATTGGGTTTGGCGAACCAAAGCTGCCGCACTTTCCAGTTCCAAGTCAATATAGCACTCAAGATGAATATTTGAAAGAGCTTGTGATTGATGGAGCCAAGAAAAGATGGGGAACGAAATTTAACAATTCAACTGGAGACCCCATAAAAGACCGTCTTGAATATGAACTAAAGATTATTTCTGACATGGGTTTCAGTGCATATTTCTTAATCATTTGGGATTTAGTGAAATATGCAAAGAGCCAAAATATCAGGGTTGGTCCGGGTCGTGGTAGTGCTGCTGGCTGCTGTGTGGCATATAGCTTGGGCATAACTGAGGTTGACCCCATCAAATATAATCTTTTGTTTGAACGTTTTCTTAATCCTGCTAGACGGCAGATGCCAGATATTGACCTTGATTTTGACTCGCGATATAGAGAAGAGCTAATCAGATACCTTTCAGACAAATATGGTTACGACCATGTGGCACAGATAATAACATTTTCTAAATTAAAGGCAAGGGCGGCTGTGAGAGATGCAGCGAGAGTTTTGGGGCACAAATATTCACTTGGCGACCAATTGGTTGAAGCAATGCCACCAATGGTTATGGGTAGAACCACTCCACTGGCAGCTTGTCTAGAAGAACAAGATGGCTATTTTGAAGATTATAAAAAAGCAGCTGGATTTCGCGAGCATTATGAAAATACCGAAGGGGCAAAAGAAGTTATTGATGTTGCGATGGGGCTAGAGAATCTCTGTCGTCAAGATTCAATACACGCAGCAGCAGTTGTTATTACCGCAGAGCCGTTGACTGAATATCTCCCAATTCAGCAAAAACCTACAAGCTCAAGCAATGGAACTGAAAATTCAAATGGAACCATAAGCA
>JAHRAM010000012.1 GCA_020027305.1 Acidimicrobiia bacterium
TTTGCGTCTTTTTTAGCTTCTTGTGCTTCTAAAAAATCAAGATAATTCTTAGCTCTTATTGAAATTTGAGTATCAATTTTTTTTATCGTGTAGTACCTGTTGTACCACCTTTTGCCAATAGTACCCACCCACACAAGAGCTATTGTTTGGACTAACGAAACCACTATTAGAGCTAGATTCCACCACATAAGTCAAACTTTCTTTAACGTCTACAAATTGTACATATCTCAATATTGATTATTTAAAATTTTTTACTTCAAAAAATCAGGAGGCCTAGATGGCAAGTTTATTAACTTATATTTGTGGAAGAAAGATACTTTCAAATTAAGCTTAATTTCAATTACTGTAGTATCTATCAAGTATTGTTTCTAAATTGTCAATGGTAGACTGATTTTGCTTGCTGGTTTTAGTGCTTCTATGTTTCGTCGATTTACCAGTTTCCCTTTGGGATTTTTTGCTTTGCCTTTCTTTTTTTTGACTCATTTTTAGCATCCTTTCCCTTCAATTTTCATTATATCACTTTTGTAGACTGCTTATCACCAGGTTTTTCATAAGCCAAATTTACACTACATGTATGAAAAATCAATAACTCTTTAGTGAAATAGGAAAGATTTAGGGATTTTTTGCTTTTTTGGTTAGAAATTAGCTTTAAGAACCAACCCTTTTCTTTTTTAGATTTTTTAATCTTTTAAAACGTTTCATAAGGCGATTGTGTTTTTTTATTTTTTGTCTCTCCTCTTGTTTCACATATTCAACAATGTCTCCTAAGATTGACTCTTCCATTTCTTTTGACAGAATCTTTATAGTAGTTCCCTCTTCTTTATTGGGGGTATTTTGGCTTTGTTGGTGAATTAAAAAATCAAGATAGTTCTTTTTCCGTGTAGAAATTTGAGCCTTGCTTTGATGTGTGCTGTGTCTCCACCCTAAAAAGAATATTGCAAACAGTCCCAATAGGGGCGCAAGTATTGCTCCCCATTCTAGCCATATCTCAGGTATAGTTATCGTTGTGGCACTGAAATTCCATATTGCCAACATAAGCTAATGTGTATCCTTTCTTGATACTATTGAGCAATACACCAAAATAATTTAAGCTGTGTTTGTAGTCTCTCTCAGCAGTTCTGATTTCAGAAAAGCGAGGAGAATTTGATAGAGAGTTATGAATTGATAACTCTGATAATGATGATATTAGGGTTTTGTTAGGCTACTTTTTAATTCTTCTATTTGTTTGCGTCGTATCTCTTGTAGCTTCTCTGCGTTTTGGATGATAGATTGATTGCGTTTGCTGATTTCGATATCTTTTTGTAGCGCCAGCATTTTAGCTTCTTGCCGCGCCCTTCTTCTTTTTTTGAATAGTTTCATCGTCTTGCTTTTAATATTAAATTATACTAGCTCGTTGGTGAGGTGACAGGGGGGAAATAGGGGGTTGCTTTCTATTCCCACTCTATGGTGGCGGGGGGTTTGGATGTGATGTCGTAGGCCACTCGGTTTATTTCTGGCACCTCGTTGGTAATTCGGGTTGAGATTTTTTCTAGGGTGGAGTGGGGGAGGCGAACCCAGTCTGCCGTCATGGCATCTTCGCTGTTGACTGCACGAATGACTAGTGGGTAGGTGTATGTTCGCTCGTCCCCTTGAATGCCCACGCTTTTTATGTCTAGCAGCACGCCGAATGCCTGCCAGATTTTTTGGGTTTGAGTGGCTGATTGCTCAAAGTTATGGATTTCTTCTTGGATGATGGCGTCAGCCCGCTGGAGGATGTCGACCGTTTCTTTAGTTATTTCGCCGATTATTCGAACTGCTAAACCTGGGCCTGGAAATGGTTGTCGCCAGACGATTTCTTTTGGCAACCCTAGCGCTTCACCAACTTCTCTTACCTCATCCTTAAAAAGGTTTCGTAGTGGCTCAATGAGGTCTAGCTCCATTTTTTCTGGTAGTCCGCCGACATTGTGGTGACTTTTTATAACTGAGGTGTTTTGCCCCAACGTTTTTCCGCTAGATTCTAATCCTCCCGACTCAATGACATCAGGATAGATGGTTCCTTGGACGAGGAATTTAACAGCCTCAGTCTCACTGCTTTTTGAAGTTTGATTTTTTGGCTTTGAACTCCTAGCCTCAATATCTTTTGCTTCTTGTTCGAAAGTTTCAATAAAGCATTTGCCGACAATTTTTCTCTTTTCCTCAGCATCTGTAATTCCTTTTAGCTCTGTGAGAAATCGCTCAGAGGCATCTACCATAACAAGCTCTGGCATGTTTTCACCCGAAAATGTCTGTTGGATTTGTTTCGCCTCACCTTTTCTCATCAATCCGTTGTCAATAAATATGCATATCAGCTGATTGCCGATGGCACGGTGGGTGATGGCAGCAGCAACAGCAGAATCTACACCACCAGAAAGTCCGCATATTGCTAAATCGTTGTCAACCTGCTGTTTGATTTCAGCGACAGCAGTTTCAATGATTGAGTCGGGCTTCCAGTCGCCCGCCAAGCCACAAATATTTTTGAGAAATCGCTCAAAAATCTTTTTTCCATCTGGAGTGTGGACGACTTCGGGATGGAACTGAACTCCATATAGTTGGCGGGCTTCGTTTTCGAATGCCGTGATTATTTTTTGTGTTGTGCTTGCTTCGGGGGTTTCTCTAGCCCCACTGGTTTTTTTGCTTGTGTCAGCTTCACTAGCCATATCTTTTTTATCTCCATCTTTTTTGTTTGCCATTTTACTTACGGCAACCTCTAAAAAACCTTTTGGCAATTTTGTGATGGCGTCAAAGTGGCTCATCCAGACTTCCATTTCTCGCGGTTGTTTAAAATCTCTGGGCTGCTTAAAATCTTTGGACTGCTTAAAATCTTTGGATGAGATATCGTCTGTGAATCTTAATAGCAGGTTTTGTGTCATTTCATTGGAGGGCGATGTGTGGGATGTGCTAGAGGGCAAATCGTTAGGGGACACAATGGAAATAGTCGTGCGCCCATATTCGCCGATATCGTTTTTTGAAACCTCACCGCCGAGTTGCTTCACTATGAGTTGTGCGCCATAGCAAATCCCAAGAACAGGCACCCCCAATTCATAAATTGCTAGGTCGATAACGGGAGCGCCCTTAACATTCACTGATTTCGGCCCGCCACTTAAAACAATGCCAGCAGGGGAGAGCGCTTTGAGCTCTTCGGCACTAATGTCAGGTTGCAAAATTTCGCTATACACACCAGCCTCTCGAATTCGGCGGGCTATGAGTTTTGAATATTGCGCTCCGAAATCAATGACAAAAACGGTGTCATTAGGTTTGGGGTTTTTTGCCTTTTGCTTGATGGATTTTGATTTGATGGAGGTTGTTTTTGTAGGTTTCAATTTCGTGAATCTTTATGTGGTGCTGGTATTAGCTTTATGTGGTGCTGGTATTAGTTGGGTTAAAAAAGGGTTTGCTTATACAAATTATTTTAGATTGTGTTAATTCTGTGTTATATCAATTTGGCAGTCGCGTTTGGGTTTCCCCATAACTTTAACTTACGCTATTCCCTGCTTTTCTACCGCTCTAAAACAACATTTTTTATCTTGCGTCAACATCCACCCATTTTGAGCTAAACTGAAATTGACGGACCTGGGAAGTATGTCTGATCCCGGCTACATCAACGATTGTCTTAGGTCCGTCACCTTTTCTTATCGGTCTTCATTTCTCATCTTATTTTCACTCTTTTTAATTTATTTTCACTCTTTTTAATCTGTTTAAGCTGTAGGGTTCGATATTGTAGTTTGTGAGGGCAATTTGTGAGGGTAGAGGGAAATGAAATCAAATTGCGAGATGAGGAATTGTGTTGCAAATGTATGATTGTGAAGAGGTGTGCTTTGCTAGACACTAATTTGGCTGAAATGATAGGGTTTAAATTAATAATTTAGGGGCAGAATTCAATCAGTAGCGACTAAAATAAAGCAAAAACCTAAATTTGAAGGAATTCAGCTTCACATCATATAAATATATAAATATATAGGAATACACAGGCAAAAAGATGAGTGAAAAACAGGCAACAGGCAGCAGTGTCACAGGCAGCCAAGCCCTAATGATGGCGCTAGAACGTCAGGGCGTTGAGGTTATATTTGGCCTGCCTGGCGGGGCGATTTTGCCAGCTTATGACCCGCTCATAGATTCATCCATTCGCCACATTTTGGTTCGCCACGAGCAAGGCGCAGGACACATGGCAGAAGGATATGCACAAGTAACTGGCCGCCCAGGTGTTGCGATGGTTACTAGCGGGCCGGGTGCTACAAATATTGTCACCCCGATTTGTAATGCCTTTATTGATTCCATTCCTTTGGTTGTTATCACTGGGCAGGTTCCCTATGGTGCCATCGGCACAGATGCATTTCAAGAGTGCGACACCACAGGAATAACGATGCCGATTACCAAACACAATTTCTTGGTGGCTGAGGCGCAAGATTTGCCACAAGTTATTCACGATGCTTTCCACATTGCTTCCACTGGCCGACCAGGGCCAGTGCTAGTTGATATTCCCAAGTGTGTGCTTGACCCAAAAAATCCTCGATCGCAATTGGAATATTATGAGCCAGGCACCAGCGCTCTTCGCGGATACAACCCTGAAAAAAATATTGATGGTGCACTTATTGACGCAGCAATAGATTTGATTGAAGAAGCTCAGCGCCCTGTGCTTTATTGCGGTGGAGGAATTTTGAAATCAAGGGCTGCTGAGACGTTGAAGGATTTTGCTGAGCTAACGCAAATCCCTGTTGTCACCACTCTTATGAATAGGGGAGGCTTCCCTGACAGCCACCCACTGTGTTTAGGAATGCCTGGCATGCACGGAAACTATACCGCCACGACATCAATGCAGAAATCTGATTTGTTGATTGCATTGGGGGCTCGCTTTGATGACCGTGTGACTGGAAATGTGGAAGGGTTTGCCCCTGAGGCAAAAATCATTCATGTTGATATTGACCCAGCCGAACTGGGCAAGGTGAAACCAGCAGATGTAAGAATTGAAGCAGGCTGTAAAGAAGCCATTGAGTTGCTCATCGCCAAAGTCGCAGAGCGAAATGCTGGGGCAAAAATCGCCGACCAAGTTAAGCCCTGGCGAGCCACCCTTGATGACTGGAAGAAAAAGTACCCGTTGAAATATAGTCAAGACTCAGACTCCTCTGTTATCAAACCACAGTTTGTGTTGGAGAAGTTAGCAGAGGCTTGCCCTGATGACACTATTATCACAACTGGCGTTGGGCAACATCAAATGTGGGCGAGCCAGTTATGGAAATTCGACCATCCATACACATTTGTTAACTCAGGCGGGCTTGGCACGATGGGGTTTGCGGTTCCTGCTGCCATCGGTGCCAAAGTTGGAAAGCCTAACAAGATGGTATGGGCGATTGATGGCGATGGGTGTTTTCAGATGACCGCCCAAGAGTTAGTAACGGCTGCCACCGAGCGCATCCCCGTGAAAATCGCTATCTTAAACAATGCCTATCTAGGAATGGTGCGCCAATGGCAAGAGATGTTTTATGAAGAGCGATATTCCGAAGTCTATCTCTCGCCTGATTTGCCAGATTATAAGGCGTGGGCAGAAGCTATGGGCTGTGAAGGCATCAGAGTTGATGGGCCAGAAGAAGTTGAGTCGACCATTGCTAAAGCAAATGAGATTGATGACCGACCAGTGGTTATTGACTTTAGGGTTGATGCACAAGAAAAGCTTTATCCAATGGTTCCGCCTGGGGCATCAAATGATGACATCGTCCTCGGGGGCGATGAATAAACCTGCCCCCACACACACTCTGGTCGTAATGGTCGACAATATTCCAGGTGTGCTGTCTCGTGTGGCAGGGCTGTTTTCAAGGCGTGGCTTCAATATTGCCTCATTGGCTGTTGCCCCAACCGATGACCCCACGCTCAGCCGAATCACTGTTGTGGTGGTGGCCGATTCTGCCCCCATTGACCAAATCAAACATCAGCTGTTTAAGCTCATTAATGTGGTTGAAATCCGTGAGCTGACCGATGAAGATTCTGTGGAGAGGGAATTGATTTTGGTGGCGGTGAGCTTGAATGATAAAAAAGCAAACGACAAAGAAGCAATCCAAAAACTTGCTGAAAAATATGACGCCAAGATTATCTCAGAAAGCTCTCAAGCTTTGGTGCTTGCGATGGACGGGTCACAAAAAGAGGTAGATGCCCTAGAAGGTGCCCTAAAGCAATATGGAATTATTGAAATCCAGCGAACTGGCAAAATTTCAATATCTGGGGCTTAAGGCGCATTTTTAGAAAATCTAAATTTAGACTTATAAAGAGAGTAAAAGTACAAGAAGTAAAAAGTGCAAAGACATAAAGACCAAAAATATAAAGCGTAAAGATGTATAAAGATATAAAACGCAAATTTTTGAAAAAATA
>JAHRAM010000032.1 GCA_020027305.1 Acidimicrobiia bacterium
TTGAGCCATCTGCTTCTCCCGATTTCAACAATTGGTTGCTTTAATTTTTCGAGCTTTGGTTTTCCGTTTGAAAGGTCTTCTAGTTTAACTGGGGTGGAATCTGGTTTACCTTCATCAGCCATAACTATAGCGATTAGGTTATCTATTTGACCTATATATATGTGGTTTATTTTTTGCTCTTCTTTTAATGCTAAGAGCTTCACGCCTTGCCCGCCACGGTTCTTTTTGTCAAAGTCGGCAACTAGAAACGTGGCGATACAGGCATTGTTTGTTGCAACAATAATGCTGCTATCTGGGGTGCATTCACTGGATGCCACAACTTTTGCACCTTCTTTAACGGTCATCCCGACGATTCCAGCAGCAGCTGGCCCTAATGGACGGAAATCAGAAAGGCTTGTTCTAAGGATTTTTCCAGTGTCGGTAATAACGGCAAGCTCTTTCTTTTTGGATGGGTCTTGGGTTGAGGTGGGGAATACAGCTACAACTTTGTCTGCCCCTTTTAAGTTGATGTATACCCCGTTATGTTTGAGCGACTTTTCAAGGTCAAGGCATTTAATGCTTCCTGATTCGGTTGTGATTATCAATGTTTCTGTTCCATCCATTGCTGTGTCTGGCATTACAAACAGAACTTCTTCACCAGCGTTAGTTCCAAATATTTGTTGGGCGGAATTCCCTCGCTTGCCACTTTCAACTTGCCCGATACTAGAAATTGGGGCAGAAAGAGAGCGCCCTTGACTAGTGAATGCCCATGCCGTTTTACTAGTCAGGGTCTCATAGCCACTATGTTCTAGCACATCATTTCTGCCAGCTTTAAGATTTTTTGGGGCTGTGTCATCTTCAGCACTTTCAGTTTCAAGTGCTAGCCAGCCCACCACACCAGAAGTAGAAAGCGTCAATAGGCAAGGAGCCTCCTTCACCTTTTTCGTGGTTATAAGCACAACATCATCTACATCGGCACTTGAAATAATTTGAGTTCGGCGGGGGCGGCCAAATAGCTCTACAAATTCCTCTAGCTCAACCTTAAGCAGCTTCTTTCGTGCTGCTTCAGATTTCAAAAGTGCTTCTAGCTTTTTCACTTGGGCAGCCAGCTCTTTCTTTTCTTCTTGCACCTTTTGTTTTTCAAGAGCGGTTAATCGGCGAAGGCGCATTTCTAAAATGCTGTCAGCTTGGATGATTGTCAACTTGAGTTTGTCTCGAAGCCCTTTTCTGGCATCTTCAACTGTCTTTGAGCCACGGATGATTTTGATAACTTGGTCGATGTTATCTAATGCTTTTAACAAGCCAGTCACAATGTGGAGTCGTTCCTTTGCTTTTTCTAGGCGGAACTCAGTTCGCCGTTTAATAACCTTGAGACGATGGTTTACATATTCCTTACATATTTTGTATAGCGATAGTTGTTCTGGAACCCCGTGCACAAGTGCTGAGCTCAAAATGTGATGTTGCTCTTGAAGAGGGGTGAGCTTAAAGAGTTTTTGTAAAACAGCAGCTGGGTTTTCTCCAGCTCGGCATTCAATTTGGATGCGCAGCCCTTCTTTTCTATCAGACAGATTTTTAACGTCAGTTACTTCAGTCAACTTGTCTGCCACCATTAGCTCTTTAATTTTGCCGATGACTTTTTCTGGGCCAGTCAAATATGGTAGCTCGGTCACCAAAATCGCCTGCTTCTTATTAGAGAGTGAAATGATTTCAGTTTTGGCACGAAGTTTAAATGAGCCCTTGCCATCTTTGTAAATATCTTTAAGCCCGTCATCAATTAGGATGCCCCCGCTGGGAAAGTCTGGGCCGGGTAACACCTTCATTAGCTCAGCCAACGTAGGTTTAGGATTATTTTTAGATAGCACTATCTTGATAACGTCTGCCACCTCACTAAGGTTGTGTGGGGGGATGTTGGTGGTAACACCTACCGCAATTCCAGTCACGCCGTTTACTAGAAGATTTGGCAGAAGTGATGGAAGATAAACTGGCTCTTGTGATTCTCCGTCATAGGTAGTTCTAAAATCTACAGTGTCCTCGCTCAACTCATTAAGCATCGCCATTGCTGGCTCAGCAAGTCGACATTCTGTATATCTAGGGGCAGCAGGTGGGTCATCCAAACTACCGAAGTTTCCCTGTGGGTCAATTAGTGTAATGCCACGAGAAAAATCTTGCCCCATTCTTACAAGTGCATCATAGATAGCGGTATCTCCGTGAGGGTGATAGTTTCCCATCGTGTCGCCAACTACTTTTGCGCATTTTCTAAACGGGGTGTTTGGGCGGATGCCCATGTTGAGCATGGAATAAAGGATTCGCCGCTGAACTGGTTTTAGTCCATCTCTTACATCGGGAATTGCCCGAGAAGAAATAACCGACATTGAATATGCCAAAAAGGCTTCTTGGATTTCCTCGTTGACTGGAATGTCTTTTATATGAGCAGCAAATTTAGTTGGGTTAAGCTCGCCGTTTTTAGCTGGCACCTCTTTAGTTTTTGCGGCCGCCTTATTTGCCGGCCTTTTTGAACTTTTTGAACTTGCCTTTTTTATGGTGTTTGTTGTCGCCATTTAAATATTTACCTCCATCACAGCAATATAATACAGCACATATAGAAAGAAATAACCTCTTTATAAAATTAGTTTGAATTCCCCCCTAATTCGTGGAAAAGAAAAGAGACTGCCCCGTATCTATTGGCAACAACATCAAGCAAACGGCGCGGCTTCAAGATAATACAAATATATAGATAATATATATTTATATAGATAGTGTGACTACACTGGCAACACAAGTAAAAAAACTAGAAATGAACGATAAAAATAAATCTTTTGAAGGCGCTGTTGCAATTGTTACAGGGGCATCGCGTGGAATTGGCAAGGCTCTAGCAGTTGAGTTAGGAAGGCAGGGAGCCTCAGTAGTTTGTGCTGCACGAGCCACAAATGAAAATCGCTTTAAGTTAGAAGGCACTATTGATGAAACGGTTGAGCTAATTGAAAAAGAAGGGGGTGAGGCATTGGCAGTTCCGACTGACCTTAGTTCCCCTGAAGCTGTGGAAGCTATGGTTGAAGCCGCCGCCAAGAACTTTGGCGGGCTTGACATATTGGTTAACAATGCAGCTGTTACATTTCCAGGCGACATTGACATTCAACCCAAGCACTATGAGTTAATTATGGATATAAATGTACGTGCCCCTCTATTAGCAAGTGCCTATTCGCGCCCTCACTTGACAAAAAGCCAGCACGGCAGAATTCTTAATGTCTCGTCTGTAACTAGCCTGCTGTATGCTCCACATATGATGGTTTATGGAATGTCAAAGGCAGCCCTTGACCACTTGTCAGTTTCTACCGCTGCGCAATTTGTTGAAGATGGCATTTGTGTGAATTGCTTCAGAATCGATGTGCCAGTGGCAAGCGAGGGATATTTGATGAATGCCCCCGATGAAGACCACTCCACTTGGTTTTCCCCTGAGGCAGCTGCACTCACAATGTGTTGGATGCTTTCACAGCCACCAGATTACACAGGCAAGATTGAAGATATGATGGAGTTGGGGATGAAGCTAAAGACCTTAGGAGACATTGAGGGCAAAGGGCCGATTGAGACAGACTGGCGAATAAACCCATAGGTTAAAAACTTATGGCACAAACAAGAGTAAACTAAAAGGCACAAATTAAAAGACAGACACAAAAAATTAAAAAGCAGGCACAAAAATGGCATTTTTCAAAAAACCACAAATGGTAGGCAAAGACAGAGCATTGCCTGGCAGAGATGAAAAAATGCCTGCCTCCTCAAATCATTTTGTGCTTGGCACTTCTATTGTTCCTCCATTCCCCGAAGGGTTTGAAAAGATTGTTGTCGGTATGGGGTGCTTTTGGGGCGCCGAGCGGAAGTTTTGGGAAGCAGATGGGGCTTACACAACAGCGGTCGGATATGGTGCTGGCGAAACTCACAATCCAACCTATGAAGAAGTTTGTAGTGGGCTGACCGACCACAACGAAGTCGTGTTGTGCGTTTTTGACCCTACAAAAACTAGCTACGCAACGATGCTGAAGTTATTTTTTGACAACCATGACCCTACCCAAGGTATGAGACAGGGCAATGATGTCGGCACTCAATATCGTTCTGGTATCTATTACTTTTCTGAAGGGCAAAAAGATTTAGCAGAGCAATCTAAGCAGGCATTTCAGCAAGTTCTCACTGAGGCAGGCTATAGTGAAATCACAACTGAGATTTTGCCAGCAGGTGAGTTTTATTACGCTGAAGAATATCACCAGCAATATTTGGCAAAAAATCCAGCAGGCTATTGTGGGCTAGGCGGAACTGGCCTAGCTTGCCCGACTGGATTGGAAACAGCCAGCAACTAATCTAAAATAAAGGTAATCAAAAAACAAACATAAAGGCAAAATTATAAATAAATAGCAAGCAAACAATTAAATAAAATTAGTGCAAGTCAATATAAAACAAGCAATATAAAACAGTCAATATAAAACAAGCAAAGCCTAAAAATAATAAAAGGACAAAAACAAGAAAAACAAGATTATGAGTATAAAAGATTTAGAAATCCCAACGGCGAAACATATTGGAGGCGATGACCTGCCTTGGGCTGAGCTAACTGATAACATCGCCCTAAAAGTTCTGCAAGTTTCAAATATCAGTGGATTTTGGGTTATTAGAAATCGCTTTGGGGCTGGTGTGGAAGTTCAAACCCACCGTCACACAGGGCCAGTGTTTGGAACCACTTGGTCAGGGGCATGGGGATACAAAGAATCAGATTTTATGAATACGGCTGGCTCTTACCTTTATGAGCCTGCCAATTCTGTTCACTCTTTGTATACGCCCAAAGATGCCAAAGAAGATACAGATGTTACGTTTGTCATCTACGGGGCTAACTTGAATTTAGATGCCGATGGAAATGTAGAAAGCGTTACAGATGGGCCGGGTGTGCTTCAGGCATATTATGCATTCCTAGAAGAAAAGGGAATTGCTTGTCCCGACAATATTTTGTTGGATTAGCCATTATTCAACCAGTTTTTGGCAAGAACCTATCATTGCCTATTTTTATTTCTAGTTTTTTGCTCAAAAATTTCTAACAATTTTGCTGAGCTTGGCATTGCCCGCTTCTAGTTTTGGTTGTCTAGCAATTCTGTAGCTTGTGCTACCAATTCTTGATAGCGACCCAAATCGTTATTGTTTAGCGCTTCCATAGCTTTATTTAATAGATTTAGTGCTTGAGCTGTTGGGGTATCACCTGTTGGAGGAGTAGTAGTTGGCGTTGTAGTATTAGGGGTTTGTGCCACCGCAGTATTGGATGGAATCAAAATAAACACAGCGCTCAATATGGCAACTGATG
>JAHRAM010000136.1 GCA_020027305.1 Acidimicrobiia bacterium
GACTCCATCACCTTTGTGAGAGAAAAGATGGGGATGGATTTTGTAGATGCCGTGGAATACCTAGCGTCAAAGATGGGAATGACACTCCGCTATTCCTCTCAATATGATAACCAGAAGCAAGTCAATAGAAAGCACCAGCGAGAAATTCTCTACAAGGCAATGGAATGGTATCACCAGCAATTGGTGAGTGAAGAATCTGGAGGGAAAGCGCGCAAATATTTGAAATCCCGTGGATACGACAAAGTTATCGTTAAGAAATGGAAGTTGGGGTGGGCACCAGAAGGCTCTAACAATTTAGAAACAGCTTTAAATGATGTTTCACATAAAGACCTCAGAGATGCTGAGCTAGCAGGCGATGCTGGCGACTTCTTTCGCTCACGGGTAATGTTTCCAATCTTTAATCAGTCAGGAGATGTTGTGGGGTTTGGGGGCAGGGTTCTACCTGATGGTGGTGAGCCTAAATATTTAAACTCTAGAGACTCCAGCATTTACCAAAAACGAAAGGAGCTATATGGGTTTCATAGTGCCTCAAAAAATATTGCCGATAAAGGTATAGATCGTGCAGTTGTGGCAGAGGGCTACACCGATGTTATCGCTATGGAAAATATTGGGATCAAGGAAGTGGTGGCAACTTGTGGAACTTCACTCACTGAAGACCACTTGAGAAGGTTAAGTCGCCTTTCAAAAAATGTCATCTTAATTTTTGACCCTGACACAGCTGGAGTGAACGCCATGATTCGCTCACAAGAAGCTAGAAGCGCACTTGAAGATTTAGACATTGAGATTAAAGTGGCAAAACTCCCTAGTGGAAAGGATCCAGGTGATTTAGCAAAAGACAATCCTGAGGTTTTGACAAAAGCACTTGATAAAGCTGTGCCGCTTATGGAGTTCAGGTTGAATGAATTGTTTTCCTCTTTGCCCCTAGAGACCAATGAAGAAAAATATCAGGCAGCCAAACAGGCTGGGCAGCTAATAGAAGAGTTTTTTTCTGGGGCAGTAAAGGTGGCAACCTCTCAGCTTAAAGACATATATGTGAATCTAGCTTCTGAAAGAACAGGGGTTGCTGCTTCTGCAATTTTGGCAGACATGAAAATTCCAGTTGCCGATGTTTCAAAAAATGGCACAGGCAAAATCAATCAGCCAAACCCCAAATTGCTTTCAACTGAACACCAAGTTCTCTTAAAGTTCATTCATGCTCCCAAAATAATCCCTGATTATGTTTCAGGTTTTTTGTTTGAGTTTGAAACTAGCAGTCAGTGGTATCTCCCCATTCGTCAAGATTATATTTCAGATTTTTTGTTTGAGTTTGAAACTGAAAAAGATTTGTTCAATGCCTTGCTTGACAACGATTATGTAAAAGAAGCACGAGACAATTTGATAAACGATGGAAAGGAATCATCTGCTCAGTTGCTCACCATGCTCAATGCCTATGAGCCTTTTTTAAAATCCGAAAAAGCTGAAGAAAACTCAGATGAAAAAGACAAAATCAAAAACGAAGACGAAGAGAGCACAGAAGAAAGTGAAGCCAGTGAAGAAGACGACCCAGAAGTCAATGAAGAAAGTGAAGCCAGTGAAGAAGACGACTCAGAAGCCAATGAAACGCCTAAAGAAGACGACAAAAACAACCCAGATGTAATTGCACTCAAAGCTGATATTGCCCGTTTGATATTTAATGCTGCTGAGAGAAAGTATCGTGAAATGGAAACAGAGCTGACGCACATATTTAAACTGCCAAAAGAAGAAATGGATGCTGTTGCTGTAGAAATGGTCAATCTATCTATTGACATTGTCGAGCTTAAAGAAAAAATCGACCAAGTCAGGCAAAATCGAATAAAACTAGATGAGGGAAAACATTGTGCACTCAGATTATTAGAGTGGCTTGAGAGTGAAAACCTAGTTTCAAACTAAACTTGGATATGAATATAAATATTTTGAGTTAAGAGTGATGAGGGTATGGCAGAAAACACTAAAAGGAATTTATTAAAAAATTGCAGATAAAAATAAATGAGCAAAAAACCCAAGACCCCGCAATTTAGCCCAGAAGAAATTCAAGAGCTTTCAACTCTTATTAAAAAAGGCGACCAAGCAATCAAAGAGCTTTCAGGGTTTGGGTGTGGCGAAGACGGTTGCCTAATAGAAGAAAAAACTAACGTCCAAAATGGAAGAAACAGTAAGGCATCTAGCAATGACACTTCCACCCAGAAAAAAAGTAAGCCAAATGACATCAGCTCTAATCCCAAACAACTTTCTGACTCCAAGAAAAGGCGGTTGGTAAAAAAAGCCAAAGAGGGAAGACAAGCAGCTGATAAATTCACTCAGGCAAATATCGGGTTGGTGGTTTACCTAACACAAAAATATCGAGGACGAGGTCTTTCAGAACAAGATTTAATCCAAGAAGGTTGTCTAGCATTGGTTCAAGCTGTGCATCGCTATGACCCAGGCAAGGGTGCTGCTTTCTCAACTTATGCCGCCAAATGGATAGACCCAGTTCTTAGAAAGGCTGCCAGCGCTCAAAACAGGGTTTTAAAGATGAGCTCTGGTCAAGTAGCAAAGCAAATTGAATTAAACCAGGCCATTCAAAAATTAGAAATTGAATTTCAAAGATCACCAACAGCAAAAGAGTTGAGCTATGAGATGGATGTAAGTGAAGAAAAAGTGTCTGAGCTTCTTAAGATTCGTTCAGCGCAATTTTCTGCAAAAAGTATTGATGCTGACGAAGAGCCAACATATATGTATGAAAATGAAGTTGCCGTAGAAGATGCTTTTATTCAGGCCGATTCAGTTAACCAATTGGTGGATGGCATTGGTCCCATTTTTGATGAATTAGATGATTTGGGCAAGAAGATACTAGAGTTGCGTTTTGGGCTGAATGGTGCCACACCTATGACTTTGGAAGATGTGGCAAAAAAGATACAACAAGATAAGGGCGGGCAAGTTAATAAGGTAACCAAAGAAAAGATTCGCTATCTAGAAGAAAAAGCCATAAACACGCTTCAAAAACGAGCAAAACAGCAGTTTCGAGATACCACAAATGAAGGTCTAGATACAGTTGGCAAGGATTTGCTTTCTTAGCTGACCTTTAATCTTTTTCATGTCTTTCAGCTTTCCTTTACTTTTTTGGTTGGCAGACGATTTTTTAACGCCTAAGATTTAGACTAAATTGGTTTTGGATTTTGACATTTTATTTGATTAGAAGTTATTTAAATGGGTTACCTAATTAAAAGTATTTAGAAACAAACTGATTGAGGAGGAATAAATGCCAATCCCACAAGAGCGAAATATAGAAGAAATTTCAGCCAACTTAAGTCAGTGGCTGAATTCAAAGCCTGATGTTGAAGGTGTTGAAATCTCTGGATTAGACATTCCAGGTGCCAGCGGGTTTAGCAACGAAACTTTGCTTGGCGATATTAAATATCAATTAGCAGGTGAGCAAAAAGAGCACGGAATAGTTATAAGAAAACGTCCATCGGGGGGATATGCCATTTTCCCAGAATATAATATGGCAGTTCAATATCGTTCTATGCAAGAGGTGGCAAAGCACTCCCCAGTTCCAGTTCCTGAAATTTTGTGGACAGAAGATACAGGCGATGTTTTGGGCGACCCGTTTTTTGTAATGGAACGTTTGTATGGCAAAGTTCCATCTGACAATCCGCCTTTTTATGTAGAGGGGTTTGTAAAAGATGCCACAGAAGAGCAACAAGCCACTCTTTGGAATTCATCTGTTGAAACACTCGCAGCTATTGCTGCGATTGATTGGGAAGCTGCTGGGTTTAGCGAATTTCTAGATCAGCCACAATATGGCGCACTAGGGTTTAAACAGCAACTGGGTTATTATAAGCACTATTTAGAATGGGGAGCAGAAGGGCGCCCCCAACCAACCCTTGAGGCTGCTCTAAAATATTTCATTGAAAATGACCCGACCGACAGTATGGAACATTCCAAGCAACTGAATTGGGGTGATGCTCGCCCTAGCAACATGATGTATGGTGACGATTTCAAACCCATCGGAGTTTTTGATTGGGAGATGGCAACTATTGGGCCAGGAGAAGTTGACCTTGGGTGGTATCTAGCGATGAATCGCTGGCAGTCAGAAAATGAGGGTGCTGAGTGGTTGCCAGGGTTTCCTCAAAGCGAAGAGACTGTAGCCATATATGAAAAAGCCGCTGGGCGAAAAGTCGAACACATTGACTATTTTGAGGCCTTTGGATATTTCAGGTTCTGCGTTATCATGATTCGTATTATTGCCATGCAGATATTTTTTGGTGACATGCCAGAAGAAATGAGAGTCTTTGAGCGAGCTAATCCAGCTGTGGAGATGCTGGCAGAAAAACTGGGAATGCCAAAGCCTGAAGCATAGGCCCAAAAGCAATTTTTTGTGAAAATTACGCCAATTTATGTGATTTTTGCGTTTAACCACAAAATTTAATTTGCGTTTTTACAAAGTGTCTGCTAAATTTATTAGTCCACCATCACCGCCAAGTGACGGGCTCATTTATTGAGTTTTACTCAAGAGTCCGTCACTTCTCTTGTTTTATTTTTAATTTTTTTATTCAGCCACTCTTCATATTTTGGGTCGTGTCTCATTTCCCCTTTTGTTTTATTTGGGCGAAAAATATAAATTAGAAAGTAGGCTAAGAAAAGGAAAATAAAATGAAAGGCATAGTTCTTCAAGAGACAGACAATATTGAGTTGTCAACTGATGTCAGGATTGAAAAAGGGCTTGGCAGTCGAGATGTTTTGTTTGAAATTAAAGTCGCTGGAGTGTGTGGAAGCGATGCTGCATTAGCAAAGGGCAAGTATGGTTTGCCAACTCCAATCTTGATGGGGCATGAAGGGGCTGGCGTGGTAAAAGCAGTTGGCGATGCTGTGACATTTTGTGAGATGGGCGATCATGCCATATTGTCAACGCTTGCAAATTGTGGGCATTGTGAAGTATGCGTCACAGGAAACCCTACCTTGTGTGGCAATCCTCTTGATATGCTTTCACAGCCGTATTCTTTAAACGGCGAACCACTTTATCAGTTTGCACAAACTTCGTGTTTTGCTGAACTAACCATTGTTAAAGAGCATCAAGTCATTCCAATAAGCAAGGATGTTCCCCTTGAGTCGGCAGCACTTGTAGGGTGTGGGGTCATTACTGGAGTTGGTAGCGTTTTTAATCGCGCCAAAGTTAGACCAGGAGATACCTGTGCTGTAGTTGGCGCTGGCGGGGTTGGGTTGAACGTTATCCAAGCCTGCCATATTAGCGGAGCATCTAGAATTGTAGTTTTTGATTTGGCGCCAGAAAAACAGGCCATAGCAACTGATTTTGGCGCCACTGACTTTATTGCCAGTGAGGGAATGGATGAAAAGGAAATGGTGGAAGCATTAAACGAACTGGTGCCAGGCGGAGTTGATCACTCATTTGAAGTGGTGGGTGTAAATGAACTGGTAGCAACCTGTATAAACATGACCAAGAATGGTGGAAATATTGTAGCTGTAGGGGTGCCACCACTAGGCTCGGCAGCAAGCATTGAGCTTTTTAGCCTGTACCAAAATAAAAATTTGTTGGGGTGCAGGTATGGAGGAGCTAGACCTGGTGCAGATTTTAAGATGATTATCGACCTTTATTTGAGCGGAAAGTTAAAGCTAGATGAGCTGGTTACAAACAAATTTAAACTGGATGATTACAAAAAGGCTTTTAAACTTTTAGAGTCTGGTAGCGATGCCCGCTCAGTTCTGACTTTTTAAAATAATCAGAAGCAATTGTTCCCCGATTATAAACGGTCACCTCTTTTTAAGTTTGGCTAAGAGCTACGACTTGACAAATTCTATGCCAGTGGTGAAGAAATCTATGACAGCTTGTTTTTGGTTGCTAGAGGGAAGCTGGCTTAGAAACAAAGTAGCCCCACCAAAAGATTCTGCATTGAAAAATGGGTTGGATTTATCAACTTCAACGTGTGGGCTGAAATAAAAATATGGTTCGCTATGGTTTTCATCTCCTGG
>JAHRAM010000137.1 GCA_020027305.1 Acidimicrobiia bacterium
AGCACTAACCATTTCAATTCTAGAAACCAAAGTCAAGTATTTAATTACGTCGGAGTATACAACAGCAAGTTTGTTTCTAACAGTGGGCATCCAACTAAGCACTTTGGAGTTTCTGGATATTTTGGTGCGGGAGGATGGTTAACAGATAGAGGTCGTGGGGCCTCTAATCTAACTCACTATGCTCCCTATGGAGAACAAACCTGTGAATTTAAAATCCCCCCATCAACTCCTCAAGTAGAAGCATTTTTTAGAGCTTGCCAATCTTTAAGCACGTATTTCCCCACCCGAATTAGCTATCACAAACCCATTGAGGTGAAAGATTTTAATGTTAGCGATGTTACATTCCCAACAGATGGCACATTCCCAGCGGGTGACAATTTTGGCCATTGGCGACAGGCACTTGTAGATGATGCCACTAAAGACCCAGCCCTAATTAAATATGGCAATGCTTCATATAACCCGCCAACATATTTCCACCCAAAAACTGATAAAGACAGTGGCTATTACTATTGTGAAGCAAACCCAACCAAGGCAACCCAAGCTGGTATATTTTCCACAACCAACACCCGAACAAGTGCAACTACATACACGGTAAACAACACAACTTGTGAAGCACTAAACGATACTCTTGGAATCACGACTGCTGCAAACACCATTGATTTTGAAGATGTTACAGAAGGCACAAAAACCCAAGTCGACACAGATGTAAAAGCCTCAGAAATAGGGTTCATCGGGCACAAAGAAGGGCCTTATGATTATTATCACTGCAAATGGCGGGCGCCTTTTAAGGGTAATAATATAAGTGAAATCGATGGAAGTGAAATCGATGGAAGTGAAATCGGGACATGCTCAATTAATACATTGAATAAGCTACGATGTGGCACAAGGGATTTTAGGGATTTTTTTAGTCTTGACATAAAATCATTTGCTGAAGGGAGCAATGCTGAAGAAGGTTGCGCTATCACTACATTAGATAGATTGTTTTGTTGGGATTCTTCAACAATTAAACACAAGATTTCCAGTTCTGCACCTGCTATAAGATTAGTTGCCCCACGTAGCAATCATAATTCTGGGTGTGCCGTTAACGTTTCAAACGAATTGCGTTGTTGGGAACCTGACATAGGCTGGGATGCCTCATACAGCAATTCTTTGGCAAAAAGACGTTTCTCACGTCTATTTATTGCACCAAATATAAAAAGCATTGATGCTGGGAGCAGCATTAGAAGTGGCGCAATTACATACAATTCAGGCCAAAGACACACTTGGTCGTCTGCCCCTTACTCTACTTATGATTGGCAGTTGCCAGTTGATTTCACGCCTTCTTTAAATTGCTCAATCAATACATCAAGTGAGTTGTGGTGCCCCACTTCCATTTCAAGCTCACAAAAAATTGCTGACAATGTAAAAACAGTTACAGAACAGAGCACCTTTAAATTGGGCTGTGCAATTAGTAGCACTTCAGATGTCACAAAAGATGCATTAATTTGTTGGGACCCCTATGTTGGGTGGGATGAAATCGATAATCAAGCTGTTGTTGAATCTGTTCCACAAACAGTATTAATTCTCCAAAATTTACACTCTATTGTTCCTCACAGCAATCTTGTAAAGGGAGCTATTACCCTTAACTCAGGCTTTCAAATTAAATGGCAGGCTGGATATGACTATATCAATAGGTTCTGGCTGCTACCAGTATTTTCTGCCCCTTCTAGGCAATGTTCGATTAGTTCATCGCAACAATTGGTTTGCCCGGTTTCTTACGGGTGGGTCTGGCGAGACAATTGTCTTAATGAAGCAAGGGAGTTTACATGCCCAATTTCAAATTCACGTTTGCGTCAAATGTCTACCAACATAAAATCAGTTGCCCTAGGTAGCAATCTTGATACAGGTTGTGCAATCCGTGCTACGTCGGATGTATCAAAAGATGCGGTAGTATGCTGGAATTCACAAAAAGGTATAAACGCACGTAGTGGTAGCTTTATAACTAATAACGCCCTACAAACATTATTAGTTGCTTCAAACATAAAAAGGGTTGAAGCTAACAGCGTCATTGAGAGTGGCATAGTTGCTTACAATTCTGGCAAAAGACACAGTTGGAGTGGAGCTATAACAAGCTCAAACCCAACAGCCTCTTGGCGAGTGCCAGTAACTTTTACACCTTCACTTGGTTGTTCAATAAATGAAACACAAGAGTTGTGGTGTCAGGCTTCCATTTCAAGCTTGCAAAAAATTGCGAACAATGTAAAAGCGGTTACGCCACAAAGTGGAGCAGATTCAGGGTGTGGAATCAGCATCTTCGACGAATTGCTATGTTGGGATTCACAAACAGGCATAAATCTTGATAGCAATAGCTTTATAAGCGATGGCGCCCCACAAAAGCTCTTAACTGCTCAAAATATAAGATATGTTGCCCCACATAGCACCATACTAAGTGGTTCAATCGTCTACAATTCGGGCGAGGAGCGGAGTTGGAGTGGAACAACTACACATTCAAGTGCATTTTGGCAGGTGCCAGTAGCATTCACGCCCTCTACGAATTGTTCAATCAACGCATCACAACAACTTTGGTGCCCAACTTCTATTTCATCCACCAAAAAATTAGTAGACAATGTAGATATAGTTGCGTCTCGTAGCACTGTTGATTCAGGCTGTGCCATAACCACATCAGATGCTCTATTGTGTTGGGATAATCGTCTTGGTTGGAATTCCGAGACTAATGAAACCATTGCAGCGGGCGCTCCACAAACATTAGTTTCTGAAAATGTAAAAAGTGTTGATGCTGGTAGTGACGCAATAAGTGGTTCACTCACTTATAATTCAGGCACAACACAGAGCTGGACGGCCAGAACACATGCCACTTATGGTTATCAGATTCCAGTTACTTTCACATCATCACTGCTTTGTTCTGTCAACTCATCAAACGAATTAATGTGCCCGACCCATGGCGGTACTCCACAAAAAATTGCTGACAACGTAAAATCAGTTGCCACAGATAGCGCCATTGGCTCAGGTTGTGCCATAACCACATCAGATGCCCTATTGTGTTGGGATGATCGTCTTGGTTGGAATTCCGATACCAATGAAACCATTACAGCGGGCGCCCCACAAACATTAGTTTCTGAAAATGTAAAAAGTGTTGTTGCAGATAGTGACGCAATAAGTGGTTCGCTCACTTATAATTCAGGTGCAACACAGAGCTGGGCGGCCGGAACACATGCCACCTATGGTTATCAGATTCCAGTTACTTTCACATCGTCACTGCTTTGTTCTATCAACTCATCAAATGAATTGCGATGCCCACTTTCAGCTTCAACAACACGCAAAATCGCAGACAATATAGAAACAGTCGCAACAAGTAGCACTGCTGATTCGGGTTGTGCCATAACCAGATCAGGCGAATTAAAATGCTGGGATTATGACAGTGGATGGGACTCCACCAACAGCCAAGCCATCACTGCAGGCTCGCTACAAACTTTATTAGTCAATCCAAACATACATAGCATTTCTGCCAGCAGCACTATTTCAAGTGGAACAGTAACCTATAATTCAGGTGTCACACAAAGTTGGGCCGCTGGAACTAATGAAAATTATGATTATCAACTGCCAGTAACATTCACGCCATCATTGGATTGTTCCATAAATTCCTCAAACGAACTTAGATGCCCGCTTTCAACTTCAAGCAACCGCAAACTTGCAGATAATATAGAAACAGTAGCAACACACAGCACTGCTGATTCAGGTTGTGCCATAACCACATCTGATGCCTTAAAGTGCTGGGATTATCGCTTGGGTTGGAATTCCACCACCAGTCAGGCTATTTCTTCAGGCGCGCTACAAACAATAATTACAAGCGGCGTTCAAAGTGTTGATGCGGGCAGCAATGCTGTGAGTGGTGCTATAACCCATAAGTCAGGGGCAAGACAGATTTGGGCAGCTGGAACTAACTCTACTTATGGTTGGCAGTTGCCAGTTACTTTGATACCTTCTTCATTTTGCACAGTCAATACGCTTAATGAGTTGAAATGCGCGACAGGTACTAATCAGAGAAAAATTGCGAGCAATATAAGGATAGTTGCTGAAAACAGCGACAACGATTCAGGCTGTGCCATTTCTACATCAGATGAATTAAAGTGTTGGAATTCTGGGGCAGGTCTCAACACTCAAACTAGCAGCTCTCTTTCTGCTGGCTCTCTACAAACATTATTAACTGCTCAAAATATACAAAGCATTGCTCCTAACAGCAATATAATAAGTGGCTCAATTGTATACAGCTCAGGTGCAAGGCGAAATTGGAGCGGGGCAACAACAAATGAAAATGCCTCTTGGCAGGTGCCTGTGGTGTTTTCACCATCGCTGTTCTGCACTATTAATTCTCTAAATGAGTTGTGGTGCCCTATCTCTGTTTCGAGTTTTCAAAAAATCTCTGACAACATAAATGCAGTTGCAGCAAACAGCAGCATTGACTCAGGTTGTGCTATCAAGCAAACTTCAGATACATCAAAAGATGCAGTGGTGTGTTGGGATTCAAGTACAGGTCTAAACACCAGAACCAACCTAACCATTTCTAATGGCTCTTTACAAACATTATTTTTTGCACCAAACATACAAAGTATTGCTGCCAGTAGCAATATCATAAGTGGCTCAATCACTTATAGCTCAAATGCAACTCAGAGCTGGAGCGCAACAACAACAAAAGAAAATGTCTCTTGGCAGGTGCCAGCAGTCTTTACCCCTTCACTGTTTTGTTCGCTTAACTCAACAAAGCAGTTATGGTGCCCAGTTCCCAATTCAAGCCCGCGTAAAATTGCTGACAACATACAAATATTTGCAGCACGTAGCGATAACAACACAGGCTGTGCTTATAGTAAATTTAGAGAATTGATATGTTGGGATAACCAAACAGGTTGGGATTCTACAGCTGGTGAAGTTGTTGAAGCAGGCACCACACAAACATTGTTTGTTTTTAGAGGCATAACAGGACTTGATGCAGATAGCAACATTGCCCGTGGTGTAGTCAACTATGGGTTTGGCTCAACGCAGACTTGGGTAGCAGGGGAGCACCCCAATTATGATTGGCAGCTGCCAGCAACCTTTTTGCCTTCCTTGTATTGTGCTGTTTATAATTATGGGCGTTACTATTTATACTGCGCCAATTCTCCATCAAGTTCAGGATTGTTTGGTCGCGATTTGAAAGTAGTTGCAGACCGTAGCACCCGTGATGCAGGTTGTGCCATTAGCACATCAGATGCCCTAGTTTGTTGGGATTATAGAATAGGGTGGAATTCCGATACCAACACTACTATTTCTAGAGGTGTGCACCGAACAATAATTACTAGTGGCGTTCAAAGCGTTGATGCTGGTAGCACTGGCGTTAGTGGTTCAGTAACTTATAAGTCAGGTGAAAAAAGAAGTTGGCAAGCCAGAGTTCACTCCACCTATGGCTATCAAGTGCCTGCCAATTTCAAATCTTCTACATATTGCTTAGTCGATGCTTCAAATCAGCTATGGTGCCCTGAAGGCTCTGGCCAGGTCATAAAATTATCTAATGTTAAAACCGTGGCAGAAAATAGCACTCCCAATTCTGGCTGTGCTGTTACTATATCAGGTGCATTGACGTGTTGGGGTTCTGGTTTGGGCTGGAATTCTTCAACCAATCAAGCTGTTGCTATAGGTTCCCCACAAACATTAATTTCTCGTAATGTAGAAAATGTTTCAGCTAACAGTAACATCAAAAGTGGTTCAATAACTTATAGGTCAGGTGCAACCCAAAGCTGGACTGCTGGAACCCGTGAAAACTATGACTATCAGATTCCAGCAACATTTACACCATCGCTGTCTTGTTCGGTCAACTCCGCACAAGAACTGATATGCCCACTTTCAACTTCAAGCACTCGCAAAATCGCAGACAATATAAAAGCAGTTGCTACAAACAGCACTGCTGATTCAGGTTGTGCCATCACCACAGCAGGCGAGTTAAAATGCTGGGATTATGAAAATGGTTGGGATTTAACCAACAACCAAGCTATCACTAAAGGTTCGTTACAAACTTTAATCACCAGTAATGTAAAAACCGTTGGCGCAAGTAGCAATATTAAAAGTGGTTCAATAACTTATAGTTCAGGTGCAACACAAAGCTGGACTGCTGGAACCCGTGAAAATTATGACTATCAGATTCCAGCAACATTTACACCATCGCTACTTTGTTCAGTCAACTCCGCACAAGAATTAAGATGCCCACTTTCAACTTCTAACAATCGCAAAATCGCAGACAATATAAAAGCAGTCGCCGCAAACAGCACTGTTGATGCAGGCTGTGCCATCACCACAGCAGGTGCTTTAGTATGCTGGGACTATCGCTTGAGCTGGAATGCTGACACCAACCAAACCATTGTTAGAGGTTCACTACAAACAGTAATTGCCGACAATGTAAAAAGCATTGATTCTGGTAGCAATGTAATAAGTGGCATAGCCACCCTTAATTCAAGTGCTAGACGGAGTTGGGCTGCCAGCTATGACACTTCTAATTCTCGTTGGCAGCTGCCATTAACAATTTCAGTTTCCTTAGAGTGTTATGTTGATAATGACCCAGCACATTCTGTGGTATGCCCAACTTCTAGCACAAGCGCAAACAGAATGTTTGGTAGCACAAAAATAGTTGCAGAAGGTAGCCGTGCCAATTCGGGCTGTGCCATTAGATTGTTTGACACTTTAATTTGTTGGGATAGTCGCCTTGGTTGGGATGGTGAATCTAACCAAGCCCTCACCAGAGGATTCCCACAACCCCTAGTTTTCAAAAACATAAAAAGTGTTGATGCTGGTAGCAATATCATAAGTGGAACTTTAACTTATAGCTCAGGTGTGAGACAGAGTTGGTCAGCCAGCCCTCACCCAACACATGATTATCAGCTACCAGTTGTATTCACACCTTCACTTCAATGTTTAGTCAATTCCTCACAAGAGTTGATGTGCCCAACTTCTAGCTCGACCTCACAAAAACTTGCAGACAATATAAAAACAGTCGGCGAAGAAAGCACTATTGATTCAGGTTGTGCCATCACCACAACAGATGCATTGAAATGTTGGGATTACCGCCTTGATTGGAATTCAACATCTAGTGAAGCTGTTGCAGTAGGTTCATTGCACACAATAATTGACAAAAATGTGAAATCGGTTGATGCTGGTAGTGATGCTATATTTGGTGACGTAACTTATATGTCGGGTGCAAGACAGAAGTGGGTAGCAGGCTATGATAACAACCTTGGCTGGCAGGTGCCAGTAAACCTTTCGCCCTCTTTAAATTGTTGGGTCAATGCTTCTCAAGAAATGCTTTGTAAGACTTCAAATGAAATCACATTAAATGTAGCCAGCAATATAAGAGTGATTTCAGAAAATAGCACTATTGATTCGGGTTGCGCCATCACCACATCAGATGATTTGGTTTGCTGGGATTATCGCTTGGGCTGGAATTCTGACAACAATAGAGTAGTTGCCAAAGGCTCTAGGCAGACAATTGCTAACAATGTAGAAAGTGTGGCGCCTAATAGTAATGTCATAAGTGGTTCGCTCACATATAATTCAAATACAACTCAAAGCTGGGTAGCTAGCCCAAATTCTACTTATGGTTGGCAAATACCAGTAGTTTTTGAGTCTCCTTGGATTCATCAATTTATCCATATTTTGCAATAAAAGCTAGTATTTTTACATTAAATTAACATATATATGTCATAATATATAGTGATGTAGCAAAAATACTTGATAATATGTTAAGTAATTTAACAAGATATAAATC